>JABDPN010000074.1 GCA_013042715.1 Flavobacteriaceae bacterium
GGTTATACGATTATGATCGACAAAAAGGAGAACAACTAAATGTTTTAATTATTGATGGTGAAAGTATTAACAATATAGATAGTACAGCAATTCATGCTTTTAAAGAAATAGTTTTAGATTTTAACTCTAGAGAAATTGAAGTTTATTTCACTGGTATAAAAGGACCTGTAAGAGATAAGTTTAATTCTTCAGGTTTTATAAAAGTTGCTAAAGAAGGTCATTTCTTTTTAAGTATTCAAGAAGCCATAGATTTTTACGAAGCAAAACAAAAGAACAAAGCCAATACTAAAATCTATAAAAAATACGTAGAACAGGTTAATAAATAGGATATTGTTAAATTTGTGTAACTAAAGTTACAGATATCGCAAAACGAAACACCTATTTTTATAAACTTTAAAAATTAAACTCAAATAATAATAAAATGAAAGTAGAACAATTATTTACAGGATGTTTAGCAGAGATGGCATACTATATTATGTCTGATGGAGAAGCTGCTATTATTGACCCTCTTAGAGAGACAGAACCTTACCTTAGAATGGCAGAAGCAGATGATGCTAAAATTAAATACATTTTCTTAACTCACTTTCATGCAGACTTTGTTTCAGGACAATACGATTTAGCTCAAAAAACAGGAGCAAAAATTATTTTTGGACCTAATGCATCTGCAGAATATGAAATTTATAATGGTAAAGATGGAGAAGAATTTCCATTAGGAAAAGGTAAAATTACATTATTACATACTCCTGGTCATACGATGGAATCCTCATCATATTTAATAACTAATGAAAAAGGTGAAACACCTTATGTTTGTACAGGAGATTGCTTATTTATTGGTGATGTAGGTCGTCCAGATTTAGCAGTAAAAAGTGGTAAAATTACAGAACGCGATTTAGCAGGTTTCTTATTTGATTCATTACGTAATAAAATCATGACTTTACCTGATGATATAATAGTATATCCTAATCATGGAGCTGGTTCTGCATGTGGTAAGAACATGAGTAGTGAAACTTTTGATACACTTGGTAATCAAAAGAAAACAAACTATGCACTTCGTGCAGATATGACAAAAGAAGAATTTATTGTTGAAGTTACAACAGGTTTAAAACCACCACCACAATATTTCCCTAATAATGTAAGAATGAACAAGTCAATTAATATAAGTATTGATGAAGTTCTTCATAAAGGTACAACACCTCTAGATCCAATTACGTTTAAGGAAATGAGTGAGCAAAGAGATGTTTTAGTTGTGGATACACGTTCTAAAGAATCTTATGCAGAAGAAGGAACTGTTCCAGGAGCATGGTATATTGGTATAGATGGCAATTTTGCACCTTGGGTTGGCGCTTTAATTAAGGATATCAACCAAAAGATTATTTTTATAGCTGATGATGAGTTACGTGTTAACGAAATTGTAACACGTTTCTCTAGAGTTGGTTACGATAATACTTTAGGTTTCTTAAATGGTGGAATTCAAGATTGGAAAGCTCATGGATTTGATGTAGATATGATTGGTTCAATTTCAGCACATAGATTTGCTGAAATGCTTGAAAAAGGCGAAATGGAAAAACCAGTAGATGTTAGAAAAGAATCAGAATATCTTTCTGAGCATGTGGTTGGAGTAGAAAACTTCCCATTAGATTTTATACATCAAAATTTTGCTGAAATAAATACTGACAAACATTATTACTTACATTGCGCAAGTGGATATCGTTCTTTAGTTGCTGCTTCCATATTTATGGCAAATGGTGTTAAGAATGTTACAGATGTTAGAGGAGGATTTAAAGATCTTAAAGAAACTGAAGCTCCTATGACTGATTATGTTTGTCCAACAACCTTACTATAATAACTAATAGTTAACTTCCCTAAACTATTAATGAAAAAAAGGCGGTTTTTAAATCGCCTTTTTTTCATTTCCATTCTGGTCTAATACATTCTGAACTCATATCTTTTAAAAGTGGTTTTAAGCCCTTAATTAAACTTTCTTGCATAACCTTTGAGTTATCGTCATGACATTGTAGACATGTACCAACTGTAAGCATAGTTTGTTGTTCTAATACAGTAAATGGTCTAAAATCAGTTCTTGTAGAATTTATAATAGAATCATCTACAGTTTTTAAAAAAGGAATCCAAGCATCTTCAGGAAGATTATCATTTTTATTTAAAGCATATTCTGGAGTAAATTCCCATTTTTTGTTTTTGAATTCTAAAGAACCATTTCCGTAACCTAAACTTTCAGGATTTGTGTGACACGATTTACAATCTCTTACTTCTTTTACTGTAGTATGTGGAGAATTTGGAGCATAAAGCCTGTGAAAGGACACATCTTCGCCTTCAATTTTATCAGAAAAACTTCCTTTGTCTAAAGTAAGTACCATTCCTGGTACTGCTGGTTCTATATGTTTTTCATTGTCTTTTACACGAACTCCCATAGCTGGAAACATCGAGGAAAATTCAGCTACATATTCTTTCCATTGACCTTCAACATATTTTTTGTCTAATAAATCGTAAGCCATATTCTCTTCAGAGTCAAATACATTATGACAGCCAATACATTTACTTGTCCATGACGAATGACAAGTAGAACAACTCACATTTTTATGAGCATGATCTCGAGAACAAATATCTGGTTGAGGTTTTAACTCATGTAACTGTCCATCTTTTTTACCAATTAAAAATGCATTTCCTAAAGAGTCAACAAAAGTATTTACAAGCGGATGACCATCTTTTTTAACTTTTATAATAGGTTTATCAATATGACTGTATGATCTGTGTAAAAATACCAAACCACTTTCTGTATCTAAGGAATCAAAAGGCATAGTGTTAGGTTTCTCCTTGTAATGACAATCCGAACACTGTAAAGTAACAGCTTGTTCTTCATGTGTATATAGTTTTCCATTTCCCATAACTTCATGCGAACTATGGCAATCTATACAAAGTAATCCTTTTGTAAAATGAATATCTTCTTGTTTATGTATATAGACACGCTTATCTTCTAAAACGCGATAAATTGTTACGTTTTTAATATCTTCTTCATCTAGAAGAGTTTCTTGCCAACCTTCGTAATTTGTAGAAATCCTGCTAGATCTACTATGGCAACCAAAACAATGCTCATTAGTCACAAAAATATCAGTAGAAGGATGCACTAAGGGAAGTTTAGTTTTATCTGAAGCTAAATAGGTATTTAATTCTTTTATTGCATCTTCATTGTAATTTAAATGACACGCATTACAGCCACCTCCACGACTTAGTTGACCTATGGCTCCAAATTCTGATTTTTCGGCTCCTAAATGGCAATTTGCACACAAATCTCTTAAATGCTTATCTGCTGGTGAAAAACCTAAATCTTTAATATGATAGTGATAATCTGGTGAATCTGCTTCTCCAAAAACAAATTTATCAACGGCTACCAAGCCACTATTAGTGGTCATTAATGAATTATTTATTTTTTTCAGTTCTTCTGGATGACACTTGCCACAAGTCTGTTCTGCATCAGATAAGTTACCTGGAATAAGAATCATACCTTCATGAGACTTTTCTTTATTAGATTCTGTTGCATTTCCTAAATGACATGGTGTACAACCAATAAGATCTGGATTATGATAACTAGAATAACCTTTTGTGTCGATATGACAATCTAAACACGTTTCTGAATTTAAAGATGTAGTTGAATATTCTGAATTTGAAGAAGAAATTTTATTACAATTAATGACATTAAATTTTATTAAAATTAAGACTAAAAATATGATTAATATAATACTAAAAAGTATCTTTTTTGGAAATTTTCTATTCATTAAAAGTTAATTTATAACAAATCTACAATTTTTTATTTCTCTATTAGATTTTATTAAAAACACTAAGTAGTTGAAATTCACATATATATATTTAGAGTCATTCCACTATGTAACATTTGTTACATTTAAATCACTATAAATCAGTCAATTGCATATTAAAATATGACTTTTATCATTTACTGCTAGTAATTATATGTATAATTTTACATCAGAAATTATTTTTATAAAAATGAGTGCATCAAGAAGACAATTTATTAAAATTTCAGCATTAGGATTAGGTGGTTTTGCAGCATCTGCAAGTGCCCTTAATATGTTTGGATCTAGCTCATATTTAGATGAGCTCGTTCTAGAAAATGTTGCTAAGAAATTAAATCTTTATCCTACGTATTGTGAAGTATGTTTCTGGAAATGTGCGGCTTGGACTCATGCTGATGAGGATGGAAATATCCAAAAAATTATCGGTAATGAAAAAGACCCACACTGTTATGGCAGATTATGTCCTAGAGGAACTGGTGGTGTTGGCATGTATAACGATCCAGATAGGCTTAAAAAACCATTAATTAGAACAGTAGTAGATGGAGAACAAACATTTAGAGAAGCTAGCTGGGACGAGGCATTAAATTTAATTGCTTCAAAATTTAAAACTATAAAAGAGAAACATGGAGCAGAATCTCTTGCTTTATTAAAACACGGTTCTCCTGGTAAGCACCTAGAACATTTATTTAAAGCATATGGATCTGATACAATAGCAGAACCTGCTTATGCACAATGTAGAGGTGCAAGAGAGGCTGGATTTGCTTTAACCTATGGCTCTTGGGTTGGATCTCCAGAACCTACAGACATTAGAGATACAAAATGTCTTGTGCTTATAGGTTCTCATATTGGAGAAAATATGCATAATTCTCAGGTTCAAGAAATGTCTGATGCCATTGATAATGGTGCAACAATAATTACTGTAGATCCTAGATTTTCAACTGCAGCCAGTAAATCGAAACATTGGTTGGCTATTAAACCCGCTACCGATATAGCTTTACTATTAGCATGGATGAATGTTATTATTGAAGAAGACTTATACGATAAAGAGTATGTTAATAAATATACAACAGGCTTCGATAAACTTAAAAAACATGTGTTAAATTATACCCCTGAATGGGCTTATGGAATTACAACTATAAAACCTTCATTAATACGCAAAACAGCAAGAGAGATTGCATTTGCAGCTCCAAGTGCTATAATCCATCCAGGTCGTCATGTTTCTTGGTATGGAGATGATACACAACGTGCTAGAGCAGTTGCAATATTAAACGCTTTATTAGGATCTTGGGGAAGACGTGGAGGTTTTTATTTTAAAGAAAGTATTAAAATACCAAAATACCCTTCACCTAAGTATCCAGAACCAAAATGGACTTGGAGAGAAATTGGAGAGAAATATCCTTTAGCTCAAATGGGAATCACAACTGAAGTGATTAAAGCATCCTTACCAAATCCTGAAAACAAGTATCCGGTAAAAGCTTGGATGGTTGCAGGAACTAATTTAACAAAATCTATTCCTAATAAAGAACTACTAGAAAAAGCAATTGAAGCATTAGACTTCTTGGTAGTTTTAGATACGATGCCAATGGATGTTACAGGATATGCAGATGTTGTACTTCCAGAATGTACTTATCTTGAGCGATTTGATGGTATTAGAGCAGCTACTAACAGAGAACCATCTATAGCTGTAAGAGTACCAGCTGTAAAACCTAAATATGACTCAAAACCAGGTTGGTGGGTAGCAAAACAAATAGGTGAACGTCTTGGATTAGGAGAATATTTTAAATATGATGATTATAAAGAAGTAATTGATTGGCAATTAAAACAAATTGGTACTTCTTTAGATGAAATGAATAAAATTGGTGTGAAGCATTTTCCTAGAAAATCAGGACCATTATATTTAGAAGATGGTGAAAACCACGTATTCCCTACAGCTAGTGGTAAAATTGAATTGTATTCAAAGGAACTTAAAAGTTTAGGATTCAGTCCTTTACCAGAATATACTAGTCATCCAGAACCACCTCAAGGATTCTACAGATTAAATTATGGAAGAGCACCAATGCATACCTTTAGTAGGACTGCTAACAATCCAAATCTTAGCGATTTAATGGAAGAAAATAAACTTTGGGTAAACCCTAAAGTAGCAAGAATTCTTGGTCTTAAAAAAGATCAGGAAGTCTGGTTAAAAAATCAGGATAATGTAACCTCTACTTTTCCTATAAAAGTTAGAGTTACAGAACGTGTTAGATGGGATTCTGTATATATGGTTCATGGATTTGGACATGATAATAAAAAATTATCTAAAGCCTATGGAAAAGGTATAAACGATACCCAATTAATAACAAAAATAATGGAAGACCCTATTATGGGCGGGACAGGAATGCGAGGAAACTTTGTAGAAATTTTAACTAATAACCCATATAATTCTTAACTACTATGAGATATGCAATGGTAATAGATACACTAAAGTGTGTAGGTTGTAGTGATTGTGTTGTTGCTTGTCAAACAGAAAATAATGTACCAGTTGGTTATTGTCGCGATTGGATAACAGAACGCGTTGATGGATCATACCCAGATATAGAATTGGAGTTAAGATCAGAACGTTGTAATCACTGTGAAAATTCACCTTGTGTACGTTGTTGTCCAACAGGTGCAAGCCATATTATAGAAGGAGGAATTGTTTTAGTAACTCATAATGAGTGTATAGGTTGTGGAGCATGTATAGAATCGTGTCCTTATGATGCGAGATTCCAACACCCAGAAGGATATATTGATAAATGTACATTTTGTCATCACAGATTAGAAAAAGGACAACTACCAGCTTGTGTATCTGTGTGTCCAACTAAGTGTATGTATTTTGGTGATTTAGATAATCCTAATAGTGAAGTTTCAAGATTACTTAAAAACAGAAAGTATAAAACATTGGCTCCAGAAGCAGGTACGAAACCTCAAGTATATTATTTAATTTAATTGTCTTAATCATGCAAGAAGAAATATTTGTAAGTGGTAGAAATATCCCAAACATAGACCCTCATTTAGAAGTATGGCACTGGCCTATTTCTATAGATTTATTTTTTGGAGGTTTAGCAGCAGGATTATTATTTTTTGCAGCTTTATTTTACCTATTAAATAAAGAGGATAAATATCCAGCTATTATAAAGTATGCACCAATAGTAGCTCCAATTGGTATAACAATAGCTTTAATTTGTTTATTTTATGATTTAACTCATAAACCATATTTCTGGAGATTATACTTAACATTTAAATTAGAATCTCCTATGTCTTTTGGTTCTTGGGTGTTATTGTTAATTACACCTTTATCATTTTTATGGGTTTTTAGTTATATAGATACATTATTCCCAAAATTAAAGTTTAATAATATGCTGATAGTAAACCTTAAAAAATTTGCTATTAAGTATAGAAAAATAATGGCGATACTTTTAATTCCTTTATCTATATCTCTTGGTATGTATACAGGAATTTTACTTTCAGCATTTAATGCTAGACCTCTTTGGAACAATGCTATTTTAGGCCCTTTGTTTTTATCATCTGGTCTCACTACAGCATCTGCAGTTATACTTTATTTTGTTAGATCTGAAAATGAAAGAAATTTATTTAGCAAAATAACGCTTTTAATGTTGGCTATTCAATTGTTTTTAATGACTCATATGATTTTAGGTTATTATGCTGGATCTGAAGTACAATTAGAAGCAATAGAGCTTTTAATAGGTGGTGAGTTTACAATTATGTTTGTAGGGTTTGTCCTTATTTTAGGACTCATAATACCTTTAGTAATTCAAATCTTTGATGTAAATGGTTACAGAATACCTGTATTAGTAACCGCTACTTTAATCATTTTAGGTGGTTTAATATTTAGATTTGTAATGGTAGATGCAGGACAAATAACACGTTATTTATATTAATATTATGAAAGAAAAAGAACGCAATACACATACCTATTGGAACCCTTATTTCGGTGGCTTCCTATTAGGATTACTAATTATTTTCACCTTTTATATTACAGGTAGAGGGTTAGGAGCAAGTGGTGCGATGAAAAGTACTGTGGTCACAGTAGTAGACGCTGCTTCTCATGAATATGCTGCAAATAGTGAATATTACAGTAAATTTATAAATGAAGATAATTCACCAATGAATAATTGGTTAGTTTTTGAAGTACTAGGAATTTTACTTGGTGCTTTTATCTCGGGAGGTATCTCAGGAAGAATTAAATGGAGAACACAACATTCACCAAAAATAACAGCTAGAAGACGTTTAGGTTTTGCATTAGCTGGTGGAATACTTTTTGGAGTAGGATCGCAAATTGCTAGAGGATGTACAAGTGGTGCTGCTTTAAGTGGTATGGCTGTACTTTCTACAGGTGGTTTTATCACCATGTTGGCCATATTTGGAACTGGATATATTGTAGCATATTTCTTTAGAAAAAATTGGATTTAAAAAATTAAAATTATGGGACCACTTATTCCTAACGACATAATAGCCTTTGAATGGAATCATATAATTGCATTATTAATTGGTATCTGTTTTGGCTTTATATTAGAATCATCAGGATTTTCATCTTCTAGAAAGCTAGCTGGTGTATTTTATGGATATGACTTTGTAGTATTAAAAGTGTTTTTTACAGCAGCTTTAGTTTCTGTAATAGGAATTCTTTATATGGACTTTTTAGGATACGTAGATATGAGTATGTTATATGTTCACCCAACTTATATTTGGGCTGCAATAATTGGAGGAGCAATTATGGGTATTGGTTTTGTATCAGCAGGCTTTTGCCCTGGTACAAGTTTATGTGCAGTAGCCATTGGTAAAAAAGATGCTATCGTATATGTTTTAGGTATCATGATTGGAGTATTTATTTTTGGATTATTATTTAACTATTTAGAGCCTATTTATAATGGTTATTTCTTAGGTAATATTACATTAATGGATTCCCTAGGTGTTGATCCTTATTGGTTTGTGTTTTTATTTACTGTATTTGCTGTTATAGCATTTTGGGTAGTAGATTTAATAAGAAAACGTGTAAAAAGTGTATTCTATAATTAAAAATTATAAAATGAAACAAGAGAGAAAATCATCTTCAAAATCATATAGAATATTAGCAGTTATATTTATTCTTTTAGCAGGAGGTTTAGTTTTATTACCAAAAATCAAACAATTTGACGGGATTAAACCTGAACATTATCTTGCAAATGCAATAAGTGAAGAACGTTATATTTCTACAGATGAATTAGCAGATAGAATAATTAACCAAGATCCTTCAATTTTATTAATAGATGTTAGAGATAGTATAAGTTATTACTCTTATGCAATTCCAAATGCTATTAATATTCCCTTAGAAAAAATATTTACGGATGATTTTAGTGGTTATATAGATCAAGATCAATATGATTTGGTTTTCTATTCTAACGATAATTTTTTAGCAGATCAAGTATGGTTGTTATGTAATCGTTTGGGATACAAAAATCAAAAAGTATTACGAGGAGGTATTAATACATGGTTTAATACCATTATAAATCCTAAAAAGCCTGATGAAAAAATGTCGCAATTAGATTTTGAATTATACGATTTTAGAAAAGCAGCAAGTATGTATTTTGGTGTTGCTTATTCACAAAAAGTAGAAGAACCTAGAGTTGATGTAAAATCAACCCTAAAAGTAAAAGAGCCTAAGGTTATTATACCAAAAAAGAAAAAGAAAAAAATGCCTGTAGAAGGTGGTTGTTAGTAATATTATAGTAAAATGAAAGAGTTAGAAAAAACAAAACGTATTTCAACTGCAGCTGTTATTACTTTATTAGTAGTTATAATTGCTCTATTAGCCTTTAAAAGACCCAAAATAATGTATTCTCAAAAAGTTGATGATACTGTTAAAACGTTAAAAGATAATAGTTTTATACTATCTAAAGACCAATTAATTGGTGACTATATTCTAGTAGATATTAGATCAAGATTTGAAAACAACAAAGGTGCAATCGAACAATCTGTAAATATTCCATTATCTGAGTTGTTAACAGAAGAAAGTTTGGAAATACTAGAAAAAGATGAAGAAATTGTATTCTATGGAAAAAATCCTAATGAGGCTCTTCCAGCTCATATAATTCTGTCGCAATTAGGTTATCAAACTAAAATTTTATCTGTAGAATTATCTTATTTAAAAAATGAATTAATTGTGAATCCTGCAACAGTAGAAAACACACCAAACGATATAAATGCATTTATACAGGAATCTGTTAAAAAGGCTACAGAAAAACCAAAGCCTAAACCAAAACCTGTTGTAAAGCAGGTAATTCCTAAAAAGAAAAAGAAAAAAATGCCTGTTGAAGGAGGTTGTTAAACATATTTAATAGTTTTAAGTAATTACTAATTTTTGATAAAGAAAGGTTCATTTTTTGAACCTTTTTATATTCATTCATCTTTCTAGTTTTAGAACAAATAAAACCCAATAAAAAAAAACAACTTAAAGCACTGTTAAACAGTGTATTAATATGTGACATATGTCACTCAGTATATTGATTATATATTAAGGATTTATGACAATTATCATGGTTAAAATTTAAGTCCTAAAGTAATTTTACATTACAATAGATGAAATATTTCATTGCAGTAGAAGTAATATTTAAAATTAACAATAATAATGTCAATAAATAACAAATTATCATGAAAAAAACATCCTTATATTTTGTTTTAATTTTCTTTGCAACATTCATGTATAGTACTGCGCAAGAATCAGGTACAGAACCTGTTGCAGAAACTCAGGCAGAAGTTACTTCAGAGTTTGATCTTCTAATACAGTATTTAGAAGAAAACGGAAATTTTATTAACAGCGAAAAAACACCTGCTTTAATTTCTCCAGATGAAATTAAAAAGAACTTCAAAAACGAAAAATATTTAGTACTAGATATTAGAAGTGAAAGTTGGTTCGAGTATGGCCATATTAAAAATGCTAAAAATGTAAAAGCAGCAGATTTACTAACATATTTTGAGAATGATATCGATCCTGCCAGCCTAGATAAAATAGTATTAATATGTTATTCAGGGCAATCGGCGTCTTATTTTGCAGGATTACTTAGACTAGCTGGATACGATAATGTATATAGTATGAAATGGGGAATGAGCTCATGGAGACAAGATTTCGCAGAAAATTCTTGGTTAAAAAACATCAAAAACGATTTTGCTGAGAATCTAGAAACTACAGATCATGCAAAGCCAGAAAAAGGAACATTTCCAGTTTTAAAAACAGGAAAAACAGATGCAAAAGAAATTTTACGTGTTCGTTTAGATTCACTATTTGCGGAACCTTATAAAGAATTCATCGTAAAATCAGCAGATGTATTCGAAACTCCTAGTAATTACTTTGTAGCACATTATGGACCACAAGACGTTTATGCAGCTGGACATATTCCAGGTGCTATAAATTATACACCAAAATCATTAACGCTAGAAACACTTGCGACACTTCCTGTAGATAAAAAAATAGCCCTTTATGATTCTACGGGATTAGGTACTGCTTATGCATTAGCTTATTTAAATGTACTAGGATATGATGCTGGTAATATAGCATATGGAATGAATGCATTTATGAACGAAACATTAAAAGATAATAAATGGGACGCATTTACAAACAAAGACGTTAATATGTTCCCAGTAATAGAATAAATTTTATAAATAATTAACAATAAAAATTAAATCATGAAAAAACTAGCTTTATTATTAATCGGACTTTTAGTAGCGCCAACATTATTACTAACCTCATGCGATAGAGGTGATGACCCATCAGATGGAGGAAATACAGTTGCAACACCAGCTTTCGAACTAATGAAAGATTATATGGTTGCCAATAGTATGGATATTCCTAAAATTATTAAAAATTCTGATGACGAAAAATTTGTAGCTCCAGCTCCAGCTGAAGCAGACTTACAAGCATTTTTAGATAAGTATTATATTATTGATATTAGAGATGCTGCAACTTATGCTGCAGGACATATTGAAGGAGCAAAACTAGTTGCATTTTCAGACATTTTAACAGAAGCACCAAATGCAGGTTCAAAACCAATCCTAGTAGTGTGCTTTACAGGACAAACAGCGTGTTATGCAACAGCTCTATTACGCATGTATGGTTATAAACATACACGAGCACTTAAATGGGGAATGTCTGGCTGGAATCCAGCAACTGCAGGGCCTTGGAATGGAAAAATTGGTTTAGAACCTGCGAATGGACATACAAATTGGTCTTATTCAGTAGCGCCATCAAATAACATTTTCGCAGATCCTGAAATCTCAACATTCTTAAATTCAGGAGATGATATCCTTAAAGAACGTGTGGAAGCTATCGTTACAGCTGGATTTGGTGCAGCAACAGTATCAGGTTCAGATGTTCTAAATAATCCTGGAAACTATTTTATTAACAATTACTTTAGTGAATCTGATTATTTAGGTTTTGGACATATAGCAAATGCATACAGAATTCTTCCTTTAACTTTAGCTGATAATGAATATAAAGGTCTAAATCCAGATGCTGAGGTAGTGACATATTGCTATACAGGTCAAACATCAGCAGTAATGACTGCTTGTTTAAGAGTATTAGGATATAATGCCAAAACTATGACGTTTGGAATGAATGGTATTTATAACACGAATCCTGCTTGGTCCGCAAACCAGTGGGGAGTTTCAGGAAATCCAAAAAATTTACCTCTAGTAACATCAAATTAATTTTCAAAATATAAGATATTTATAATGAAGAATAAACTAAATATATTACTTGCTTTTGCATTTATGTTTTCAATAAGCAATGTTTTCGCACAAGGTTGTGATGGCGATGCAGAAGTAGGTCTAGATTCAACTAGTCAGCAAAAAATAAAAGTGTTTGGATTTTTACAGCCTCAGTATACATATAACTTTGATGGTGGTGACAATGAAAATACTGGAGAATTCAAAAGAGCGCGTATTGGTGTTAGAGGGGAAGCACTTAAAAACTTTTCTTATTATTTTATGCTTGAAGCTGGTCCTTTTATTGGGGGTACAAAAGATGCTTATTTAATGGATGCATTTATTACGTATAAAGCTGATAATTGGGCTCGTATCTCTTTAGGTACTTTTAAACAACCTTTCAGTTTAGAGGTTGCTACACCTTGTCATTCTCTTTTAACTGTGGAGCGTTCAATAGTGGCAGATCAATTGGTAGCCCCACAACGTGATTTTGGACTGTTTGTTTATGGTGGTAATAAATTCAATAAATTAAATTACTCATTTGCAATAATGAATGGTAGAGGACTTCTTGAAAAAGATAACAATACTAAAAAAGATATTATTGGTAGAGTAAATTATAAGTTAACAAATTATTTATCTATTGGTGGTAGCTTTAGATATGGTTATCCTATAGATAATGATAATGATACAGATAGATCTACTTTTGGAGCCGAAATATTATTTGAGAAAGATAAGTTCCTTGTTCAAGGTGAATACATTTATGATGAAGGTGGATTTAACCTAGCATCTGGAGGTGGATGTGGATCGGAACCAGCATTATTAGGTGATAAAAGAGATGGTGCATATATCATGGGAGCTTATAAAGTAAACGAGAAGTTTCAACCTGTGCTAAAGTATGAATTCTTTGACCCAAGTCTAGATCATCAAGACGATGGATCTTATCAAGAACGTTTTACATTAGGGTTTAATTACTTTTTTAGTGAAAGAGTTAGATTACAAGTAAACTACTTAGCAAATATTGAAACTGTAACAGAAGTGGATAATGACATCTTAGTAGCTCAAATGCAAGTTAAGTTTTAATTTAGTTCATTAAGTTACATTAAAAAAACTCTCTAGTTAAATCTAGGGAGTTTTTTTTATCTTTACATATACAGATTAAAATTATGCAAGATTTAAAGAATAAAACTCTATCCACTTATAAGCATACCTTTGAAAAAGCACTAATTGATGAGATTGCCATGGTTGGAGTTTATAAAAAACTTGAAGTAGGTGATATATTAATAGATATTGATGATGAATTAACGCATATACCCATGATTTTAAGTGGTGTTGTAAAGATTATAAGAAGAGACAAAAATGGGGATGAAATAGCATTATATTATTTAGAAAAAGGGAATACCTGTGCCATTTCATTTGTTAATTGTATTAATAAAAATAAAAGTATTTTTAGAGGTGTAGCAGAGCAGGATGTAGAAGCTATTTTTATTCCCGTAGAATATATAGATGAATGGTTGGTAAAGTATAAATCGTTTAGACATTTTATAATAGATAGTTACCATTTTAGACTTTTAGAAATGGTAGACTCCATAGATAGTTTAGCATTTTTAAAACTTGAAGAGCGTTTATTTAATTATATAAATGAAAAAATGAAAGTTATTAATACTGATACCTTAGAAATAACTCATCAAGAACTTGCAGATGATCTCAATTCTTCTAGAACTGTAATATCTAGATTGTTAAAACATTTAGAGCATGAGGGTAAGATAAGAATGCATAGAAATAGGCTTCAAGTTATTTAAATTTCTAATCACTTTTATTAATAAAAATGTAACATTTGTTACTGTAAATAAAAACTTCAAAATGTATTTTTGTCTTGTTGATTTCTAGTTGATTTAAATTAGATTTTGTCATTATCATATTCAAATTTTAATGCAATATTGAAGTAATTTAAATCATTGTTTACTTGAACATCAAAGTTTAAGTTTTTGGTTGATTAAAAAGGGTAGTTTAATTTAAACTACCCTTTTTAAAACTTGTAAATAATCTTAGCATGATAAAAAACATATTTCTCTTATTAATTTTATTATTAGGTTTAAGTTGTAAGCAATCAGGATCTATCAAACAAGATCTTTCTATGGTTTCTATAGATAGTGAAGACCACAACTTACATCCCGGTAAAAAGCTGCTTGAAACCTATTGTTATGTTTGCCATAACCCAACAACAGCTCATGATGATAGAATTGCGCCACCTATGATAGCTGTTAAAAAGCATTATCTTACAGATGGTGTATCTAAAGAAGAGTTTATATCGAGTATGCAATCTTGGATTAAAGATCCTTCAGAAGAAAATGCAAAGATGCGTGGAGCAGTTAGACGATTTGGAGTTATGCCAAAAGCACATTATCCTGAAAAAGATATTAAGCTAATAGCAGATTATCTATATGATAATAAAATTGAAGAACCAGAATGGTTTGAAGATCAATTTAATAAAGGACATGGTCAACAAGGAATGGGTAGAGGTCAAGGATTTGGAAATGGACAGGGAAAACGTACGAGACAAGGTCAACAAATACATCAAAATCAAACCGCAAAAAAGACTAATAGCGAAATAGGATTGCATTATGCACTTACAACTAAAAAAGTTCTTGGTAAAAACTTAATGGGAACCATTCAGAAAAAAGGAACTATTGAAGCATTAAAATTTTGTAATGAAAGAGCTGATCCATTAACAGATAGTATGTCTGTAGTTCATAATGCCAATATTAAGCGTGCTTCAGATAAACCAAGAAACCCTAAAAATAAGGCTAATACTATAGAACTTGAATATATAAATGTATTTAAAGACCTTCTAAAAGAAGAAAAGGAAATAGAACCAATAGTTGTTACTCAAGGAAATCAACAACAGTTCTATTATCCTATAGTTACAAATTCCATGTGTTTACAATGTCATGGAGAGAATGGAAACCAATTAAAAACAGAAACATATCAGAACATAAAAGATTTGTATCCAAAAGATCTTGCAACCGGTTATGATGTCAACCAAGTAAGAGGAATCTGGAGCATCACATTTAACAAAGACAATGAGTAGTTTTAATGAAATAATCAATCAAGATAAGCCTGTTTTAGTTGACTTTTTTGCAGATTGGTGTGGGCCATGTCAAGTTATGACTCCAATACTTAAAGAAGTTAAAGATTCTGTTGGTGATAAAGCAGTTATTTTAAAAATAAACATAGACAACAATCAGGCTTTAGCACAAAAGTATCAGGTTAGAGGAGTACCAACTTTTATGATTTTTAAGAATGGAAATATTGTATGGCAACAAGCAGGAATTATAGACAAAAAAGAATTAGTAAATACACTCTTAAGTTTTAGTTAATTTAATTTTTAATAAAAACTTGCAAGAGTTATATAATCAGTTTAAAGTAGATGGTATAATATTTTATAATAATGCTTTAGAGATTGTGTCACAATTAAAAAATTAGAAATTTTGAGATTGAAACCATTTAAGAAGCTTCAATTCTAGATTATAAAATATAAATGCTAAGCACAATCCTCAATTTATTAATCAAGAAGATTTTGATGATATAGTTAATAACTCTAACGAGCAATTTAATTAGTTGCATATGCAACTAATTAACATTTTTGTTTTACATTTGCCGAATGAAAACAAAAGAAGTGGTAGTTGATTTTGAAAATTCAGTTGGTCCTTGGTTGGGTAAGACTGTAAAAATTATTGAATATCATTTGCATGAAAGATTTAAAGACAACGGTATAGATTTAACAAAAGAACAAATGGTTGTTTTAAAAAAGCTTCATGAGCAGGATGGATTAAGTCAAAATGAGCTCGCTTTTTTAGTTTTACGTAATAAGTCGTCATTAACGCGATTGCTTTCTAAAATGGAAAAGAAAGGGTACATATGTAGGAAACAAAGTAAAACGGATAAAAGAATAAATAATGTGTTTTTAACAGAGAATGGAAAAGACACTTTTAAAAAATCAAAGCCTATAATCAAGGAGTTGATTGGAAGGATGGAACAAAATATTTCCAATTTGGAAAAAATACAAATAATTAAAACTTTAAAAAAAATTCAATTTAATTTCGATTCAAACGTAGAATCCTTATAACCAGTTATAATGAGAAAAATAGTATCTATAGCATTAGGTGTTTTACTTTTAGTAGGAGCCTTGTTTATTGCCAAGTATTTAATCGATAATAAAAAGAAACCAAAACCGCAGTTTGATAAAATAGTCAAGACTGTTTTTGTTGAGGAAGTAGAAAACAAAGATATTCCTATTGTTATAACAACAAGTGGAAATTTGACTGCTAAAAACAAAATTGATTTGTTTTCCGAAGTTCAAGGTTTACTAAAACCGTCCTCAAAAGAGTTTAAGGCTGGAACCATTTATAGCAAAGGTGAAAATTTAATCAGTATAAATAGTGATGAATTTTATGCCAACCTGACCTCCCAAAAGAGCAATTTTTATAATAGTCTTACATCTATAATGCCGGATATTCGCTTGGATTATCCAGATGAATTTCAAAAATGGCAAACCTATTTGAATAGTGTCGATATCTACAAACCGATTCCAAAACTCCCCGAAATGAATACCGATAAGGAAAAATTCTTCATTTCAGGGAGAGGTATTAATACAGCTTATTACAATGTTAAAAATCTTGAGGTAAGATTGAGTAAATACAATTTAAAGCAAAGGTGAAAATATAATCAGTATAAATAGTGATGAATTTTATGCCAACCTGACTTCACAAAAGAGCAATTTATATAAAAGACTAACATCAATCATACCGGATAATCGCTTGGATTATCCAGATGAATTTCAAAAATGGCAAACCTATTTGAATAGTGTCGATATCTACAAACCGATTCCAAAACTTCCTGTAATGAATACCGATAAGGAAAAATTCTTCATTTCAGGCAGAGGGATTAACACTGCCTATTACAATGTTAAGAACCTTGAGGTCAGGTTGGGTAAATACAATTTGAGAGCTCCATACAACGGCATTTTAACAGAAGCCCTTGTAACTCCAGGTTCATTGGTTAGAGCAGGAC
>JABDPN010000076.1 GCA_013042715.1 Flavobacteriaceae bacterium
ACCATATTCATTTATATTGTAATAATTTGAAAACAGATTGAAATCTTCTCCTAAAACTTCTTTTAGTTGGCTCTGTTGCCAAACATAAAATGCACCTTCTTCTAGCTTTCCGACTTTATTAATACTATCTGCATCTAGCGAAGAGTAAAATATACCATCTTTTGTAGTTTGTTCTTTTTTTACAAATTCTAAGGTCTCGTATACGACTTCTTTATATAAAGAATTTTTGGTTGCTAAGAATGCATCACTATATAGACTTACTAATTGTGCATTATCGTATAACATTTTCTCAAAGTGCGGTACATGCCATTTAACATCTACAGAATATCTAGAAAAACCACCTCCAATTTGATCGTAAATACCACCATATGCCATTTTTTTAAGCGTGAGATTAACATAATCTTTTAGGTACTTATTGTTATTTTGATAAGCGTGTCTTAATAGAAAATGAAGATTATTAGGCATCATAAACTTAGGTGCTCTATTAATACCTCCTCTTTCATTATCGAATTTATCAGACCATTTAATAATAGTTTCATTAATAAAATTAATATTGAAATCTATTTTTTCTCTATTAAGACTAACTATATCTATAGATTTTATTCCTTTTTCAAGGTTATTCGCATAAGCTATTATTTTTTCAGGGGATGAATTATAAACTTTAGTAATCTGATTTAATGCATTAATCCATTGGTCTTTTCTAAAATAAGTTCCTCCCCAAAATGGCCTTCCATCTGGTAAGGCTACAATATTAAGAGGCCAACCACCTTGTCCTGTTAATATCTGAACAGCATTCATATATACTTGATCAATATCTGGGCGTTCTTCTCTATCAACTTTTATGTTGATATAGTCTTTATTCATAACCTGAGCTACTTCAATATCTTCAAAACTTTCATGTTCCATCACATGACACCAATGGCAAGCTGCATAACCTATGCTAATTAGCAATAACTTGTTTTCTTTTCTTGCTTCAGCTAAAGTGTTTTTGTTCCAAGCTTTCCAATTTATTGGGTTGTGTGCATGTTGTAACAAATATGGACTGGATTCTTTAATTAAATCATTAGTGAATTTTTGACTCATTATAAATGTTTGTTTTGTATTTAAATTTACAAAATAGAAAAATAAAAAAGCGTCCCAATACAGAACGCTTTTAACTCATAAATTTAAATTACGTTTATTTTACTTCGAAAGTTAATTTTAGATTTACTCTAAATTCTACAACTTCACCATCACTAACCACTGCACTTTGGTCTTGAACATATACAGATTTAATGTTATTTACTGTTTTTGAAGCTTCTTTTACAGCTTTTTTTGTTGCATCTTCCCAACTTTTACTTGAATTCGATAATACTTCAATTACTTTTAATACTGCCATTTTTTTTATTTTTTAAGGTTAATACTAGTAGTAAATATAAATATTATTAACCATTTATCGCTTCAACACTCTCAACTTTACCATTAAGCATTTGTTTAAGCATATTTTCTATACCATTTTTTAATGTGAAAGTAGAAGAAGGGCAGCCACTACAAGCACCTTGTAAAATTACTTTAACTATTTTAGAATCTTTGTCGTAAGATTTAAATTGAATATTTCCTCCATCACTAGCAACAGCTGGTTTAACATACTCTTCTAAAATATTGATTATTTCTTTAGAAGTGTCATCATAAGTTTCAAAAGTTTCATCAAGTTGTTTTTGATTTTCTTCCTTAGTTGAAGTTGCATTTGCAGAGACAACAGAGTTACCATTTTCTAAAAATTGTTTTATAAATTCTCTTATTTCTGTAGCAACATCGTTCCATTCAGTAATGTCGTATTTAGTAATAGAAATGTAATTTGCGTCAAAAAAGACACTTTTTATAAAAGGAAAATGAAATAGTTTTGTTGCAAGAGGGGATTCTTTTGCGTCATCAATAGAATCAAATTCGTAAATAGTATTTACTAAAACTTTATTACAAATAAATTTTAAAACAGCAGGATTAGGTGTGCGTTCTGCATAAATAGAAACTGGAATCTTTCTTTTATCAGTTTCAATAACAACTTGTTTGCCAGAATTTAAGTAATTTTCAATTTGTAAAGCAACTTCATTTTGCACATCTTGCCAATTAACAATATTAAATCTTTCAACAGCAATAAAATTACCAGAAATATAAATTTTCTTGACAAAAGGTAAGTGAAATAATTGTTGTGTTAAAGGAGAATTCGACGCTTCATCTATATTATTGTATTCATAATTGTTGTAATTAGTTAGAAAGGAACTAGTAACAAATTTAACAATTGACGGATTTGATGTTGTTTGAACAGAAACTTTAATAGTATTCATATATTTTTTTTTGCTAAAATAATAAAAGAAGTTAGTAGTTATATATATATTTGGTTCACATTAATAATTATATTGTGAGAAAAACCCTACTATATTTTATTTTCTTTGTTTTAAATTTTGTTTTAGTATATGGTCAAGATGTAAATATGCAAAACGGAACAATTAGTCAATGTTCAGGGACATTGTTCGATTCTGGAGGTAGTTCGGGAACATATGCAAATAATGAAAACTTTATTTTAACAATTTGTTCACCAAATGCTGGAGAAGCAGTGGTTTTAGATTTCACTTCATTTAGCACTCAAAATGCAGCAGATATACTAACAATTTATGATGGTGATGATGTTACAGCAGCGGTAATAGGAAGTTACTCTGGGACTACTAGTCCAGGTTATGTAGTGCCTTCAAATGCTTCAGGATGTTTAACTTTAGAGTGGATTAGTAATGGTGCAGTTGGTTTTCCTGGTTGGGAAGCTACAATTAATTGTGCAACACCATGTCAATCTATTATACCCTCAATAGACAGTACTAATCCACCTCAAGATGGTTCTGGAAATGTAACTGTTTCTCTGGGTACATCAATAGATTTTTTTGGTAGTGCTACTTTTGAGGATAGTGGTACAGGCGCTACTTACAGTTGGAATTTTGGAGACTCAAATTCAGCTACTGGACAAAATGTATCGCATACTTATTCTGCTATTGGCACATATACGGTTACTTTTACTGTAACTGATACAAATCCAACAGGATGTTCAGACTCTGTTTCTATCACAGTAAATATATTAGGACCTTATATAAATGTTGATCCTGCTGGAGAACCTACATCTACTTACACTATAGAACAATTAGTTGAAGACGTACTTATTAATAGTGCTTGTGCAGGAGTAGAGAATATTAATGCTTCTACAGGTTCTAATTTTGGTAGCACAAATGGAATTGGCCATTTTATTAGTAATGGAATTGCATTTCCATTTGCAGAAGGTATAATTATGACTACTGGACGAGCAGATGATGCTGAAGGACCTGAAACAGGAATATTAAGTAGTGGTGGATGGCCAGGAGATTTAGATTTAGAAAATGCAATAACAGGATTAAATGTTGGTGACACTAATGATGCTACTTTTATAGAATTTGATTTTGTTCCTTTAGCAAACAGTATAAGTTTCAATTTCATTTTCGCTTCTGAAGAATATGGTTTTTATCAATGTTCTTTTACAGATGCTTTTGCTTTTTTATTAACAAACACAACAACAGGTGTAACTACTAATTTAGCAGTTGTTCCCGGTACAACAGATGAAATTTCTGTATTAACGGTTAGAGATAATCTTTACAATTCTACTTGCGTTTCTGTTAATCCTAATTTTTTCGATACTTATTATGGTTCTCCCAATGGGCAACCAGAGATCAACAGTCCAATAGATTTTAAAGGTCACACTGTTAGTATGGAAGCTTCTTCACCAGTTACTCCAAACACTACATATAATATTAAATTAGTAATTGCAGATGATGGAGATACACTTTTTGATGCAGCTGTATTTCTTGAAGCTGGAAGTTTTAATTTAGGTGGTGATTTAGGTGACGATATAACTATTGCTGCCCAAACAGCACCTTGTTATACTGATTCTATAACTTTAGACACACAAATACCAACCGCAACACATACATGGTTCTTTAATGATACTGAAATTACTGGAGAAACTGCTTCAACTTTAGATGTTACAGAACCAGGAGAGTATAGAGTTGAAATTGTTTTAGGCGCAAATTGTCAAGCTTCAGACTCAATCCTAATTGAGTTTATTCCTGATCCAGAAATTATAGCTATTGAGAATTTATCTGTTTGTAATACAACAGGATCTACATTCGATTTAACGATAAATGACACTAATATATTAGGGACTCAATCAGCTATAGATTTTAGTGTGTCATACTATACAAGTTTAGCCGATGCAGAAAATGGAGATAATCCGATAGATCCAGTAAATGCAACTTCTTATAATGGCTCAGATGGTGAAATAATATATGCTAGAATTGAAGATAATTTAACACAAATATGTTATGATACGTCTTCATTTGAGTTA
>JABDPN010000078.1 GCA_013042715.1 Flavobacteriaceae bacterium
TCCAACTACCTTCTGGTAAACCTTTAATATTTTTTGTAACGTCATTCCAAGTTTCTCCACCATCTTGAGTAAAATGTACACGACCATCGTCAGTACTTATCCAAAGCATATCTTTCTCTAATGGAGAAGGCTCTATAACTAAAATTGTACAATGATTTTCTGCTCCAGTTGCATCCATAGTTAAACCACCACTTTCAGATTGTTTTAATTTATCTGGATCGTTTGTTGTTAAATCTGGTGAGATGATTTTCCAAGTTTCTCCTTTATCATTTGATTTATGCACATATTGACTTCCAAAATAAAGTGTACTGTTGTTAAAAGGATCTATGTTTATAGCAGCATTCCAATTAAAGCGAAGTTTAGTATCTGGATCTGGATGTGTTGGCCTTACTGTATAATTATTTCCTGTTTTCCAATCGTATCTGCTTACATATCCTTGTTGACTCATGCACCAACCGTATTGGGAATTGTCTTTATCTGGAATTACGTCAAAGCCATCACCAAAACCAATTTCCTGCCAATATGAATTTCTAATGCCTTGTACTTTCCAAACATATGCAGGACCTCTCCAAGAACCATTATCTTGCATACCACCATACACATTGTAAGGATATTCGTTATCTACACTAATATGATAGAATTGAGCAACAGGAAGATTTCCAATAAAACGCCATGTTTTTCCACCATCTTTAGTAATGTTTAAGCCACCATCGTTTCCATCTATCATAAAACTGCCATCATTAGGATGAATCCACCAAGCATGATGATCTGGATGAACACCATTACTTACATCATACGCAGGCATAAGTCTATTAAAACTTTTCCCACCATCCTCACTAACATTTACATAGGTAAAAATAGAATATACTCTGTTTTCATTTTGTGGATCTACATATATTTCAGAATAATAAAATGGTCTTCCACCAATTTCTCTTTTGTCATTAACTTTAAACCATTTAAAGCCACCATCAGTACTTTTATATAACGCATTTTTTTTAGCTTCAACAATAGCATAAACTACATTTGGTTTGTTTGCAGCAATAGCAACCCCAATTCTTCCTAAATTTCCTTTTGGAAATCCGTCTTTATCAGTTACTTTTTTCCAGTTATCTCCACCATCGTGAGTAATATATAATCCAGAACCTTCACCTCCTGAATTAAAAAACCATGGATCACGTTTGTGTTCCCAAAGAGCTGCAATAAGTTTATTAGGATTGTTTGGATCCATTATTAAATCTGCAGTACCTGTTTTATTATTTGCAAACAATATTTTATTCCAAGTTTTTCCACCATCTGTTGTTTTAAATACACCGCGTTCTGGATGTTCTCCCCAAGGTGAACCAATAGCTCCAACATAAACTGTATTTGGATTTGTAGGATCAACAATGATACGATGAATATGTCTAGTTTTTTCTAATCCCATCGGTATCCAAGATTTTCCACCATCTAAAGATTTGTAAATACCATAACCACCATTAAGACTATTACGTGGATTACCTTCTCCAGTACCAACCCAAATCACACTAGGATTGGATTGCTGAATAGCAACAGCACCAATTGAAGCAGTGACTTCATTATCAAAAATAGGTTCCCACTTTATTCCTCCTGAAGTAGATTTCCATAAGCCACCAGAAGCAGTACCAACATACATGACATCTGGATTATTATGTACAACATCAATAGTAGTGACACGTCCAGACATACCTCCAGGACCAATGTTTCTAGGTTTCATGTTTTTGACTAAATCCATAGAAAAGTCCTGTGCAGAAAGTATTGAAATACAAAAAATTAATAAGAGATTTAAAAATGGTTTCATTTTGTTTAGTTAAGTTAATAATGTTTAAAAGTACATAAAAGTATGCTTAGATTTCTTAAAGTGATGTTAATGCATTTTAAGAATTAAGAATACTATAAATATTTAATAACGTGATTTTTTGTTTTGATGACAAAGTTCAATAATCTGTTCAATTCTTTTTTGTCTGGTAGCTTCTCGTTTAGCCTGTATTAACCAAGACAGATAGCTTTTTTTATAGGTTTTAGAAAATCGTAGATAGTTTTCAAACGCTAAAGGATTTTTATTAAATGCATTTTGTAAATCTTTGGGAATGACTAAATTTTCAACATCATCAAGAAGTGTCCAACTTCCATTTTGTTTAGCAGTTTCAATGAGTTTATATCCAGAGTCATGCATGAGATTAGCATCAATAAGTGCTTTTACATATTTTTTATTTAAAGCACTCCAACCACCTTTTGGATTTCTAGGGCAAAAATATTGCTTTCGTTTTCCGTTACCTAAACTTTTAACTGTAGAATCTATCCAACCAAAACACAATGCCATTTGAACAGCTTCTTCCCAACGCATACTTGGGATATTTGTTTCTAGTTTGTAGAAAATAAGATAAACACCTTTAGACGAGTCATGATTTTCTAATAACCAATCATACCATTCTGCTTCACTTTTAAAATAGAGTTCTGGAGCGTCCTTCATTAGTCTTTTAAGATAGAATTCGGGAATGTAACTACACTTTCGTAACCATCTTTTCCAACTGAAGCTATACCAAAAAAGTAATTATCAATAACGATGCCTTCAAGTGTGAATTCATCGACATCACCTACAAATCTGCTATTATCCCAAGTTGGTGAAGTTGTAACTCGCCAATATATTTTATAGCCAATTGCACCATCTACTTTTTCCCATTTAAATCTAGCAGAAGGTTCAACTATTCCACCAATAGCAAAATTATTAGTTGGAGCAGGAGCAGATGCTAAACTAGCCAAATTTATAGCATTGACAGCAGTGAGTTTTTTAGCATAAGGAAAATTAACATGCTTATAAGTGTCACCATAATTTATACCGTCTTCGGTTCTAATATCTTGATGTTGTTGTGTGTAGTTTTCATGAGCTTCCATAATTCTAATTCCTGGAAACCCAACATCACAAAATGGTCTGTGATGTCCACCACGACCAAAACGATCTAAACGATACACCATCATAGGATTCATTTCTGGCATGTAAGTTTTTGTGGTTTTGTATACATATCTAGCTAATTGACGTGAAATTCCATCGACTTCGCCACCATAAAACCGTCTTAGTTTACGTTGCCGTTCTGTTTCTGTTGGTGGAACTGGTTCAGAGAATATTCTGAAGGTCCGATTGTCTATAACACCATCTACACCTTTAATGTTTCCAATCATATCATTATTAAGTACACCAATAATATTCCAATTATTTTCTAAAGCATAATTTGCTAATCCTTTTCCACCATAAAGACCTTGTTCTTCTCCTGATAATCCAACATAAATAATACTGTTTTCAAACTGATATTTACTCAATACTCTTGCAGCTTCTATTGCTCCAGCCATACCTGTAGCATTGTCATTTGCTCCTGGAGCATCTGATGTATAATCATTAGGATCTGAAACTCTAGAGTCAATATCACCACTCATAATAACATAGCTATTCGGGTTTTTTGTACCTCTTTGTATAGCGACAACATTAACAACCCAAACATCTTTTGTTATGCGCGAGTTATCATCTTTTTTTACTAAATCTTTTTGATAAAAAACCTCAAGACAATTATTGCAATCTTTAGAGATATTGTCGAATTCAGCTTTAATCCAACGTCTTGCTGAACCAATGCCTCGAGTTTTTGATATGGTATCACTAAGTGTGTGTCTGGTACCAAAATCTGCTAAAGTTTTTACATCATTTTTTAAACGTTCTTCTGAAACAGATTCTATTATATCATACAATTTTAAATCTGTTTGTGCTTGAATACTAAAGCTTAGGAATACTGCTACAATTAGAACAAATCTCATATTGTGTTTATTTTTTATAGTTAAATTTTATGACTTCTATACTGCCATCTTTTTGTTTCATATCTACATACACATTCATTTCATTTTCGCTAACTTTTTCAAAAGTCATACCTTCAAAAATCACTTTGGTTGCTGTGATTTTTTTAAGCGGAAAATCTATTGTTTCATCTTTTGATTCCCAGCCTTTTAAATCGTTGTTAAAGTGTTTAAGCTGAAGCACTAATGTGTTATTTACTTCTCTAATTATTTCAATCTCATAAAAAACTACTTTTCTATCTTTTATAAGTTTAAAAGCTGCCATCATCGATCCGCCAGAAGGTTCACTCCAGTTTTCTTCGGTTTGTCCACCAAATGCTTCACCTTTCCAGTTTCCAGCTATCCATGAAATATTTTTTAGTTGAGGTGAAAGTTGATCTGTTAATGGTTTTGCTTCTTCTTCTGCTATAAGTTCACCAACTACAGCTAGTTTTGTGCCATTTGGACTTACTGCAAGCCTTGTGATATTTTGAATACCATACTGTTCTAATGAAGCAACTTCTATCCAATCTACATCCTTATTTTTCTTGAATGTATATATTATGTTTTCATGCCCCATTACAATCGTCCCATCTGCAAGCCAACACATGTCTTCAGAATTTGGAAG
>JABDPN010000090.1 GCA_013042715.1 Flavobacteriaceae bacterium
AACAATACTAGTGCAATACCAAAAATCCAAATAGCAACAATATGCTGATCGATGTAAATAAGAAACATAGTTAACACACATAACAGCAAACTTGTAATACCAAATATTTGCATCCAACGTGTTAGATTTAATCGAATTTTAAGATTCTTAATTTGCTTTATTAGCGATTCGTCTTGTTTTTTTAAATATTTATCGTGCAAGTTTCTAATTACTGCTGCATAAGCTAAGAATCTATTGGTATACGCTAACATGATTAATGAAATAGCTGAAAAAAGAAGGGCTGGTGTGGTTAATGTTAATGCTTCCATAATTCAAAAATAGAAAAATTGTTTGTTATATATTTCTATTTTTCAAGTTCTTTATCAATTAATTCTAATGTATTGTCTATATAATTAATGGAACTAGTATACACATAATTTTTCTCTTCACTTATTTGAATCATAATTAATATAAGATTTTGCATTTCAAATGAAAATACCTCATCTATTTCCATAATTTCGTTATTAGAAAAACTAATTAATTGTGAAATCATTGGAGCTGAATAGTTTAGCACAACATTCTTATGTATTTCTTCCATCCTATTCATGTAATTGTAACGCTCTTCCAATATCCTGATAAGATTGATTATTTCGATATTCTTTAAAAGTTTGATTTCGCCACTATTTACCATGGTTTCATATATAGAACCTCTTCTATCGAAGTCTGAATAACTAATTAAATTCCTAATGATTATACCTAAAGTATCCTTATTTGCTCTTTCATTTCTTTCAATAATATTATTTGCAAACTTAAATTGATTTAAAAATCTACTATTGTAATCTATCTGCGATTGGATTAAAGTTTTGTCGTCATTAATCTGGTCCTTAATATTCTTGTAATATGTTATTTCGTTGTCTTTTTTGATTCTATTATCATTCCATTTACTAACCTGAAAGGCAAGTAAAATACCTATCATTACTAATAGAATCTCACCAATAGCATAAGGAATATATCTCTTTAGATTTCCTTGATTAATCAGCTTTTGCCTTATTTTCCTAAAAAGTTTCATGTATACATATTAGCTACATAAATATAATCATAAAAAAAGCAACCATAAAGGGTTGCTTTAAAATTTATCTTTACTCATGCTTTAAATATGTAATGGTCTATTTTCCGTAGCAGCTAAAGCGGCTTCTTTAATTGCTTCTGTAAATGTTGGATGAGCATGAGACATTCTAGAGATATCCTCAGCAGATGCTCTATATTCCATAGCAACAACTGCTTCTGCAATCATATCTGCAGCACGTGCTCCTACTATGTGCACTCCAAGAATTTCATCTGTGGTTTTATCTGCAAGAATCTTAACAAAACCATCTAAGTCCATACTAGCTCTACTTCTACCTAAAGCTCGCATTGGAAATTGTCCTACTTTATAATCCACTCCTGCTTCTTTAAGTTGCTCTTCTGTTTTTCCTACTGAAGCAACTTCTGGCCATGTGTAAACCACTCCAGGAATAAGGTTATAATCTATGTGAGGTTTTTGTCCAGCAATTATTTCAGCTACAAACACACCTTCTTCCTCAGCTTTATGAGCTAACATAGCACCTTTTATTACATCACCTATAGCATAAATATTTGACACTGAAGTTTGCAAATGCTCATTAACTTCTACTTGTCCTTTTTCATTTAATTTCACGCCTGCTGCTTCTACGTTTAAACCATCTGTAAAAGGACGACGTCCAACTGAAACTAAACAATAATCACCTTTAAAGGTAACTTCTTCTCCCTTTTTGTTATCAGCTTTAACAATAACCTTATCACCAACACGCTCAACAGACTTAACTTTATGAGAAACATTCATTTTGAATTTTTGTTTCTTTAAAACTTTGTTTAACTCTTTTGATAGTCCAGCATCCATTGTTGGAATAATTCTGTCCATATATTCTATAACAGAAACTTCAGCACCTATACGTCTGTAGACTTGTCCTAACTCTAAACCAATAACTCCTCCTCCAATAATAATTAAGTGCTTAGGGATTTCTTTTAGTTTTAAAGCCTCAGTAGACGTTATAATTCTTTCTTTATCAATTTCTATAAAGGGTAAAGTTGCAGGCTTACTTCCTGTAGCAATTATAGTATTCTTAGCTTCAATTTCAAAAGTTTCATCACCAGAAATCATAATATGTGTAGCATCCTTAAAACTTCCAAATCCACTATAAACTTTGATATTATTTTTTTTCATTAAAAACTCGATTCCAGCAGTAGTTTGGTCTACAACTGCTTGTTTACGAGCAATCATTTTTTTTAAGTTCAACTTAACATCTCCAGGAATTTCAATACCATGATCTTCAAAGTGTTTCTCTGCAGATTCGTAATGATGGGAAGAATCTAAAAGGGCTTTACTTGGAATACAGCCAACGTTTAAACACGTTCCTCCTAAAGTTGAATATTTTTCAATAATTGCAGTTTTCATACCAAGTTGGGCACATCTAATTGCTGCTACATAACCTCCAGGCCCAGAACCTATAACTGCTACATCGTATTGACTCATAATTTTGTTTTTGAATAAATTTTAAAATGATGACAAAAGTACAAATTTTGATTAATCAAAATATTAAAGAATAAAGTATTTTACATGTAGTTATAAAGTCAATGCTGTAGTATGCTTAACTTCACTAATCATAAACATACTATGTGTACTTCCAATATGATTAATTTTTGTGAGCTTATCTACCATAAATTCCCTAAAGGATTGCATATCTTCTACATGAACTTTTAAAATATAATCGTAATCACCACTAATATGGTAACACTCAACAACTTCATCCAGTTCTGTAACC
>JABDPN010000093.1 GCA_013042715.1 Flavobacteriaceae bacterium
CGTTACAAACGTTTATTGGAAGAAAACAAATCATTACCACAACTTATTATTATAGATGGAGGAAAAGGTCAACTTTCGGCTTCGTTAAAAAGTTTAGATAAATTAAACTTACGAGGCAAAATTGCAATCATTGGAATAGCAAAACGTTTAGAAGAATTATACTACCCAAACGATCCAATTCCATTATATTTAGATAAGAAAAGTGAAACACTAAAAATAATTCAGCTACTGCGTAATGAAGCACATCGCTTTGGAATAGAACATCATAGAAACAAAAGAAGTAAAAGCGCTTTAAACACAGAGTTGGAATCTATTCCAGGAATTGGTGAGAAAACTATTGTAACACTTTTAAAGCAATTTAAGTCGGTAAAACGAATTACCTTTGCTAAACTAGACGAATTAGAAGATGTTGTAGGTAAATCTAAAGCTAAAATTATTTACAGTTATTATAATAAAACATAAGTTGAAAAAGTCTATTACATTTTTGTTTTTATTGTTGAGCATGACATTGTTTTCTCAAAATCTAGAAGATAATCAACCTAAAGTTGGTCTTGTTTTAAGTGGTGGAGGCGCGAAAGGATTAGCGCATATTGGTGCTTTGCAAGTAATAGATAGTTTAGATATTAAGGTAGATTATATTGGAGGTACAAGTATGGGAGCTATTGTTGGTTCTTTGTATGCTTCAGGTTATTCAGGAAAACAATTAGATAGTATCTTTCATAATTTAGATTTTGAAAAATTAATCAATGATGATATACCAAGAGCATCCAAAACTTTTTATGAACGTGAAAATGCTGAAAAGTATGCGATAACACTACCGTTTAACAATTTTAAAATTCAGTTGCCTTCAGCAATTTCAAGAGGACAAAATGTCTTTAACTTTCTGTCTAAATTAACCTTACATGTAAGTGATGTAGAAGATTTTAAAGATTTACCAATTCCTTTTTTTTGTATAGCTACTAACATGGAAACAGGAGAGCAAACAATTTTAGATAAAGGCAGTTTGCCTCAAGCTATTTCAGCAAGTGGTTCTTTACCATCGTTATTTCAACCAGTTTATATTGGAGACAAAGTTTACACAGATGGAGGAGTTGTAAACAATTATCCAGTTGACGAGTTACGAGCAAAAGGTATGGATATTATAATTGGTGTAGATGTTCAAGATGGATTATTGAGTATAGAAGAGTTGCAGTCTGCTCCAGATATATTACTTCAAATTAACAATTTTAGAACAATTAAGGCAATGAAAGATAAGTCCAATAAGACAGAAATCTACATAAAGCCTGACATTAAAGAATTTAATGTAGTTTCTTTTGATAAAGGTTCAACAATTATTAAAAGAGGTAAAAACGCTGCTTATCAAAAAATTAATGCATTACTTGATTTAACACAAAAACAAAAATTTAAAGAAAAGTCTCAAATTCAATTTAAAGACTTAGATAGCATTACAATTAGTAAAGTTGAAATTACGGGAAATAAACGTTATACACGTTCTTATATATTAGGAAAACTAAAATTAATAGCAGGAGAAACCATAAGCTATAAGACCTTTAATCAAGGAATTAATAATCTTGTGGCAACCAATAACTTTGAAAGCTTTCTTTACAGATTTAAACCAGATACAGAAGGCTATATCTTACAAGCAGAAGTTAGAGAAAGCAAGAATACAACCTATTTTAAAGTAGGTATGCATTACGACGACTTATATAAAAGTGCTGCTTTACTTAATCTAACACAAAAAAGATTATTATTAAATAACGATGTTGCCTCATTTGATTTGGCTTTAGGTGATAATATTAGATATAATTTTGAATATTTTATCGATAAAGGTTTTTATTGGAGTGTAGGCTTAAAATCTAGGTTTAACACCTTTAATAAAAGTGTAAATTCAAGTTTAATATTACCAGAAGAAGAACTTGAAATTACAGGATTAAATAAAATTGATGCCGAAATAGAAGATTTCACAAATCAGTTTTTTCTTCAAACTTTATTTAGAAGAGATTTTAGATTACGAGCAGGAATACAACATAAGCGCTTAAAAATTACTTCAGAAACTTTTAACGAAAGTGAAACAGAAGACGAATTTACTTTTGAAAAAAGTGACTTTTTTAGTGTCTTTAGTCAGCTTAAATTTGATACGTTCGATAATAAATACTTCCCAAATAAAGGATTTATTTTCGATGGAGAATTTCAATTATATTTTTCGTCAACAGATTACAACAATAATTTCTCAGAAATATCTTATGCCAAAGCAGATTTAGGTTATGCTATGAGTTTTTCAGATAGGTTTTCTGTACTCTTAGATTCTAAAGGAGGATTTAAAATTGGCGAAGACACCAACAACTCTTTAAACTATGCTATAGGAGGTTGGGGGAATAACCTTATAAACAACTTTGTTGAGTTTTATGGTTACGACTTTATCTCGTTAACAGGAAATAGTTTTGTTAAAGGAAGTATTCATTTTGATTATGAACTTATAAAAAAACACCACATAAGTCTAACTGCTAATTATGCTAATGTAGGCGATAATATTTTTGAAAATGGAGAATGGTTTACTGAGCCTGATTACAGTGGTTATGCGTTAGGTTATGGTTTAGAATCCTTTATTGGCCCAGTTGAGGTTAAGTATACATGGTCTCCAGAAACCAAAAAAAGTATCTGGTTTTTTAGTTTAGGATATTGGTTTTAATTTATAATAATACTTTTTTATATCTTTAAAGTCATGAAACCGTTCTGGGAAGATTTATTATTACACTTACATTTCCTTATCAAGAGAAACCCTGAATAAGTGTCCTTTCTATATATCTCAACTAATAAGTTTTGTATATTTATTACATTGTCAACTAGTAGTTTACAAAATTTTTGATTTCTTAAGTTTAAGAATCTATTTGTCTAATCATCTAAAAATCTAAGTAATGCCTTTTTATCATAAATTAGGGAATATACCACCGAAACGACATACTATTTTCAAAAAGCCAAATGGCGACTATTATTACGAACAGTTGTTTGGAACTATAGGCTTCGATGGTATGTCAACCAATAGTTATCACGAACAACGACCAACACAAGTAAAAGCTATTAAAAAACAATACAGTGTTGCGCCTAAAGTTGCTAAAGCAAATAACATTCAATCTTATCGTTTTATAGGATTTCAGGTAAAACCAGAAAATGATTATCTAGAAAGTAGAAAAACAGTGCTTACCAATACTGATTGTAATATCATTTTAGCTGCACCACAAAAATCTACAGAAGATTATTTCTATAAAAACACAGATGCAGACGAAATGATTTTCATCCATAAAGGGACAGGAAAACTGCGTACCATGTATGGAAATCTTGACTTTAAATATGGAGATTATTTAATTATACCACGTGGTATGATTTATAAAATGGATTTTGATTCTGAAGATAACAGATTATTCATCGTAGAATCTTACAGTCCTATTTATACTCCTAAACGTTACAGAAACTGGTTTGGACAATTGCTAGAACATTCACCATTTTGCGAACGCGATATTCGTAGACCAGAAGAATTGGAAACTAATAACAAATCTGGAGATTTTACAATAAAAGTTAAAAAACAAAACGAAATTATAGAATTGGTGTATGCATCACATCCTTTTGATGTTATTGGGTACGATGGTTATAATTATCCTTACGCATTTTCCATTCACGATTTCGAACCTATTACAGGGAGAATTCACCAACCACCTCCAGTACATCAAACCTTTGAGACTGACACTTTTGTTGTTTGTAGTTTTGTACCTCGTTTATACGACTATCATCCAGATTCAATTCCAGCGCCTTACAATCATAGTAATATAGATAGTGATGAGGTCTTGTATTATGTAGATGGTGATTTTATGAGTAGAAATGATATAGAAGCAGGACACATTTCATTACATCCAGCTGGCATACCTCATGGTCCACATCCAGGAGCTATGGAACGTAGTATAGGAGAAAGGGAAACATTAGAATTAGCTGTAATGGTAGATACATTTAAACCATTACAAGTAACCGAAGAAGCATTAAAAATAGCAGACGAAGATTATTTTAAATCTTGGTTAGAATAAAAAATAATACTCATGGCAAAAGAAGTTAAATCAGTAAACTACGGTTTAGAAAAAATATTTGAAGGTGCACAGGATTTCCTGCCACTTTTAGGAACAGATTACGTAGAATTATACGTCGGTAATGCAAAACAATCAGCCCATTTTTACAAAACAGCTTTTGGGTTCCATTCCTTGGCATATGCAGGATTGGAAACAGGAGTAAAAGACAGAGTAAGTTATGTATTGGTTCAGGATAAAATACGATTAGTTTTAACGACACCTTTAAATAGCATTTCACCAATTAATGATCATATTGTAAAACATGGCGATGGTGTTAAAGTTGTTGCGCTTTGGGTAGAAGATGCTAAAAGTGCTTACGAGGAAACAACCAAACGAGGCGCTAAATCATACTTAGAACCTGTCGTTGAAAAAGATGAATATGGCGAAGTTGTAAAAGCAGGAATCCATACCTATGGTGAAACGGTACATATGTTTATTGAACGCAAAAACTATAACGGAACATTTCTTCCTGGTTACGAAAAATGGGAATCTGACTATAACCCATCATCTGTTGGTTTAAAGTACATAGACCATATGGTTGGTAATGTTGGTTGGGGAGAAATGAACCAATGGGTTCAATGGTACGAAGATGTTATGGGTTTTGAAAATTTCCTTTCGTTTGACGACAAACAAATTCATACAGAATATTCTGCATTAATGAGTAAAGTAATGAGTAATGGCAATGGTAGAATTAAATTTCCAATAAACGAACCAGCAGAAGGGAAGAAAAAATCACAAATTGAAGAATACTTAGATTTTTATGAAGGGCCAGGTGTACAGCATATTGCTGTTGCAACAGATAATATAATCTCAACAGTATCACAATTAAGACAAAGAGGGATAGAGTTTTTGTCAACGCCACCAGAAGAATACTACAAAGCAGTTCCTGTTAGGCTAGAAGAGTTTGATCATAAACTAAGAGAAGATATTGAACCCCTAAAAACCCTAGGAATAATGATAGATGCAGATGAAGAAGGCTATTTGTTACAAATTTTCACAAAACCTGTTCAAGATAGACCAACATTGTTTTTTGAAATCATACAAAGAATGGGGGCACGTGGTTTTGGGGCGGGTAATTTTAAAGCTTTATTTGAATCTATTGAAAGAGAACAATCAAATAGAGGAACGCTTTAACAAAAATTTAATTTAAATAAATCAAAAAACTCTAGCAATAATAATGATAGTATTTTTTGGTTTTAATATTTTTGGAATAGTAATTGTAAAATAGTTATTAATTAATAAAAATAACTTAATGTTTTTAACATTACAATTACTTTAATTATGAAAAAAACACTACTTATAATATTCATACTTTTAGTA
>JABDPN010000096.1 GCA_013042715.1 Flavobacteriaceae bacterium
TGGTTTCCAGATCGAAAAAACAAATAGGTTTTGATAGTTTTAAACTCATACAACGTTATTAGAATGCAAAGGTAAAGAGAATAAACAAAAAACCGTATTTATACGTATTGACTTTTTAATAAAAAATTACGAACTTCGTTTATCAGTCGATAAAGTCAATTAAAACTGAATTTATCTTAACGATAAACGACAATACAATTAAGAACTCTATTTATTAGTATAACTTTCTATAAACCGTTTAGCACGTTTATTTCCAGTATTTAATTCTAAAGCTTTTTTGTAGTTCTTATAGGCTTGCAAACTATCTCCAGACCTCGCAAATGCATCTGCTAGACTATCGTAAACATTATCACTATTAGGATATAAACCAACATTGATTTCAAACACATTAATAGCCTTTTGGTATTCTTTTTTTCTTATTAGCTCGTATCCTTCTTGATTAAAACCTCTTTCAGAAATTAAAGCACTTGTAGAATCTTTAGCTTTTATGGCTAAGTAACCATTAAGAGCTTCTTTTAGTTCACCATTTTTTAAATACATACTTGGAGTTTTAAACGTATCTGCTACTTTTACATAATCGTAAGTTATATTGTCTTCATCATTTTTAGGTACAACAGACAAGTAACGTTCCTTAGTTTCAGGATGTTCCGTAAAACGTAGCTTTTTATACATATCTGCAATAAAAAACGTGTTTTGGTCTAAAATAACTGGTTGTATTTTTTTGGCTCCTCGCCATTTAACAAACAATTTGTTATTATTATAATACACTTCAATAAGTTCGTCTTGATTATATAAATAATTACCTGAAGTCTGTTCTATAAATTCTGGAGTATAGCTTATACTTTTAGAGCAACTGGTTATAACTAAAGTGACAAAAAGAATAAAGATGCTAGCTTTAAATTTCATTTTAAAAAATGGTTAGGTTAATTAGTAAAAACAAAAAGTCTCATATAAATGAGACGATTTTTTTTAAACTATGTTACTTGAATATTTAAAAAGTTTAAATCTTTCTATTTTCGTCCCAAGCTTCTAAATAGTCTTTTACAGCTTTTACAAATTGTCCACCAAGTGCACCATTAACAACACGATGATCGTAAGAATGCGATAAGAACATTCTGTAACGTATTCCAATAAAATCACCTTCGCTGGTTTCAATAACAGCAGGAACTTTACGTATTGCTCCAAGTGCTAAAATGCCAACTTGTGGTTGGTTAATTATAGGTGTTCCCATAATGCTTCCAAAAGTTCCAACATTAGTTACTGTATAGGTTCCATCTTGGATTTCGTCTGGTTTTAACTGGTTGTTACGTGCTCTGTTTGCAAGATCGTTAACTTTTTTAGTCATACCAACTAAGTTTAGTTGGTCTGCATTTTTAATTACTGGAACAATTAAATTACCATCTGCTAAAGCAGCTGCCATTCCAATATTTATATTTCTTTTCTTGATTATAGAATCACCTTGAACAGAAATATTCATCATTGGAAAATCACGTAAAGCTTTTGTGACAGCTTCCATAAATATTGGTGTAAACGTAAGGTTTTCGCCTTCACGTTTTAAAAACTCGTCTTTTACTTTCTTTCTCCAATTCCAGATTTTAGTTACATCTGCTTCTATAAACGATTGAACATGTGCAGAAGTTTGTATAGAATCTGTCATGTGCTTAGAAACCAGTTTACCCATTCTGGTCATTTCTATAATTTCGTCTTCTCCAGAACTAATTACTGGTTGCGTAGATTGAGCAACTGGAGTTGGTTTAATTGCTTTTGGTGTCTCTACTGGTTTAGGTGTTTCAATAACCTGTAGTGTTTCTTGTTGTGCACCTCTGCTTTCAAGATAAGAAAGCATGTCGTTCTTAGTAACACGACCATCTTTTCCAGTACCATTAATGGTATCTAACTCAGCTTGTGTGACACCTTCTTTTTTAGCAATATTTTTTACAAGAGGCGAATAAAATCTGTTATCATTAGAAATAACTGGTTCTGTTGTTGTTTTAGCAACTTCTATTGTTTTTTCTACTTCTTCAACAGCAGCAGGAATGGTTTCTGTTGATGCAGTTTCTTCTTGTTTAGGAGCTTCAGCTGAAGTATTATTTTCACCTTCAATTTCAATAATAGCAAGTGTTTGTCCTACTTGAACGACTTCGTCTACTTCAAAAAGTATTTCTACTAAAACACCATCTACTTCACTTGGTACTTCACTATCTACCTTATCTGTTGCAATCTCTAGAACAGCTTCGTCCATCTCTATGGTATCGCCTACTTCTTTTAACCAAGACGTTATTGTTGCTTCTGCAACAGATTCTCCCATTTTTGGTAACTTGAGTTCAAACTTTGCCATATCTATAATGTAGAAACGTTTTTTATTATTTTGGTTGCAAAATTAATTAAAAAAGCTGTATTTCTTTTAATTATTAATAATTTTTGGTTTTAGCAAGTGCTTTAAATTACTGTAAAGTTAGTATTTCTCCTTGATTTACAGCATCGTTGCTTCCTAATATAAAATTAGAATTGTTAGGTAATATCTTGAATGTAACATCTGGAATTTTAGATAATTCAGACATTTTAGTAATTATTTCTGAATAGCTTAATGTATTCGCATCAAAAATAACTTCGGTATTTGGTTTTACAGTTTTTAAGTGATTAACTAATTGTACTTCAAAAGGGAACATACTATTAAAATTTGCATGTAACTCGTTTGAATACATGATATAATTGTCTATAGTTTTCTTAGGAGGTTTTACTGAACTACTAAAGAATTTAGCAAAGTTAATTCCAAACCAAACAAGCAAATTAAACAGAGTACTGGATTTAAAATGCTTTTTATAGAAGATTTGCATCGCTCCAAAAAATCGCTTTGCATAGGTTTTGTCTTTTAAGGTACTTTCACCTTTAAAGTGAATGATTGAAGTCTCTCCAAAATAATAATTGCTAAAGTTTTGTTTTAAAGCTCTGAAAGATAAATCGATATCTTCGCCATACATAAAGAAATCTTCATCAAAACCATTTAATGCATTGTAAACGCTTCTTTTCATGAACATAAAAGCTCCAACAAATATTGATGCCTTAGCAATATCTGTTTCCTGAATTTGATTTGCGTAATAGTTTTTAGATTGCCCAAAAAGTTTTTGCGAAGCAACTTTTACAGTTGGAATATTACGTTTGCTTTCTGGTAAAAAACTTCCAGTTCCATCAATTAATCTGCAACCTACAATTCCTAAATCCTTTATACTTTCTGCAAAATCTAAAACTTTGGTAAAAGTATTTTCAGCAACTACAGTATCAGGATTTAAAATACAAACAAAATCGCCTTTAGCTTCTTTAAAAGCTTTATTATTGGCTTTTGCAAAACCTTCATTTTTTGGATTCTTAATTAGTGTTACACCAGGAAACTTTGCAGCAATCATCTCACAGCTTTGGTCTGAAGAATTATTGTCAATTACAATAATTTCTGCGCCTATTGTTTCAATAGCTTTTTCGACACTTTTAAGACATAATTCTAAAAAGTATTGCACATTATAGTTTAATATGACAACTGAAAGTTTCATTAAGATTTTAGTGAGGCTTCAAACGGAATTCTATTAATAATACTTCTACCAAGTGTAACCTCATCTGCATATTCAAGTTCGTCACCAACAGAAATTCCGCGAGAAATGGTAGAGGTTTTAATGTTAAAATCCTGAATTTGTCTGTAGATATAGAAATTAGTTGTATCGCCTTCCATTGTTGAGCTTAAAGCAAAAATGAGCTCTTGAATATTTCCATCCTTTACTTTTTCAACCAGAGAGTCTATATGTAGGTCTTGAGGGCCAACACCATCCATTGGCGATATTTTTCCTCCTAACACATGATATAATCCTCTAAAAGTTCCTGTGCTTTCTATAGCCATAACATCACGAATGTCCTCTACAACACAAATAAGCTTGTCGTTACGTAATTTATTCGAGCATATTTCGCAAACATCTACATCACTAATATTATGACAACTTTTACAGAATTTTATACCTTTTCGCATATTTGATAAGGCTTTTGACAGATAATCTGTCTGCTCTTTTGGTTGACGTAACAAATGCAATACCAAACGTAATGCTGTACGCTTACCTATTCCAGGTAATTGCGACATTTCGTTAACTGCATCCTGAAGTAATTTTGAAGAAAATTCCATTGATGCGAATTTACTATTTATTCTTAACTTGTTTTAGAATCTTATTAACTTTTACGTATTTTGGCTCTTGAAAATCTAATGTATGAGCGCAATCCAAATTCTGTTAGTAGTCATTGCCTATTTTGGTGTACTTATATTAATCTCATATTTTACTGGAAAAGAAGACTCTAATGCTGTTTTTTTTAAAGCTAAAAAACAATCACCTTGGTATGTAGTTGCTTTTGGAATGATAGGAGCTTCGCTTTCTGGAGTGACTTTTATTTCGGTTCCTGGATTAATAGGTCTTGAAAGTTTTGCATACATGCAAGGTGTTTTAGGTTTCTTCTTTGGATACTTGGTTATTCTATTTGTATTGCTACCTATTTACTACAGACTAAATGTAACTTCGATATATCAGTATTTAGAACAACGCTTTGGTGTAGTAAGTTATAAAACTGGTGCATTTTTCTTTTTACTTTCCAGAGTAACTGGAGCGTCATTTAGATTGTTTCTAGTTGCTATAGCTATGCAATATATTGTGTTTGAAGCTTTAGGTGTTCCGTTTTGGTTAACAGTAGTAATTTCAATTTTACTAATTTGGTTATACACCAATCGTGGTGGAATAAAGACCATTGTATGGACAGATACTTTACAAACACTTGCAATGCTTACAGCTGTTGGTGTTGCTATTATTCTAATTATCGATAAATTTGATTGGACATTTATGGAGTTTATTAAATCTGAAGAATTTTCAGAGAAAAGTCAAATCTTCTTTTTTGATGATTATAATTCTAAAACTTATTTCTGGAAATACTTTATTGGTGGTATTTTTATTAGTGTTGCCATGACAGGTTTAGATCAAGATATGATGCAGAAGAATTTAACCTGTAAAAACAGAAAAGAATCACAACTTAATATGTTCAGTATGGCAACCTTACTTGTTGTTGTAAACTTCTTTTTTTTATCCTTAGGAGCACTATTATTTATATATGCAGACAAATTTGGTTTGGCTATACCACAAATTGATGGTAGAACACGAACTGATTTACTGTTCCCTGAAATTGCAATGCATCAAAATCTTGGATTTGGTTTAGCATTAACG
>JABDPN010000101.1 GCA_013042715.1 Flavobacteriaceae bacterium
CTCCAGTTTATGGTTTTTATACAGCAATGGTTACACCAATTGTAGCGGCTTTATTTGGATCGTCTTATCATTTAATATCAGGTCCAACTACTGCTATTTCTATTGTTGTGTATTCAACATTAATAAAGTTTGTAAATCCAGAAACAGATTTGGAAGCTTTTGTGTCATTAGCTTTGGTATTAACCTTTTTAGCTGGATTTTTTCAATTTGTTATGGGATTATTACGAATGGGAAAATTGGTGAATTTTGTTTCGCATTCAGTAGTTATTGGATTTACAGCTGGAGCAGGTATTTTGATTGCTTTTAAACAATTAAAACATGTATTTGGAGTCAGTATACCACAAGGAAGTACAATTGCAGAAATTCTAACTTACATTGCTACTCATTTTTCTGAAACAAATTGGTATGTTTTTGGAGTTGCAATAGGTACTTTAATAATCGCACTATTAATTAAGTTTTTAATAAAACCTTTGTCAAGATATTACATGTTAATAGCTATGGTATTAGGAAGTATACTTGCAATTGTTTTAGGAGGTGAAGTGAATGGTATAGAAACCGTTGGAAAAATACCTTCAAATTTACCACCATTTAGAATTCCAGATTTATCATATAGTAATGTAAAATTGTTAAGTTCTGGAGCCATGGTTCTGGCATTATTAGGTTTGATTGAAGCGGTTGCTATTGGTCGAGCTATTGCATTACATACACATCAAAAAATAGATGGAAATCAAGAATTTGTAGGCCAAGGGTTATCAAATATGGTAGCAAGTTTCTTTTCAAGTTACGCTGGTTCAGGATCGTTTACACGATCTGGAGTAAACCATCAAGCTGGAGCAAAAACACCAATGTCTGCCATATTTGCATCAGTATTTTTAATGATTGTCTTATTGCTTTTTGCTAAATATGCTTCGTTTCTACCTAAAGCAGCAATGGGAGGCATTATATTATTGGTAGGTTATAATCTAATTGATTTTCATCATATTAAACAAGTATATAAAAGTAGTGGAAGGGAGTTAATTGTATTATCTATAACTTTACTTGGAACATTGTTTTTCGATTTAGAATTTGCTTTGTTAGCAGGAATCCTAACATCTTTCTTCTTCTATATGGAAAAAACATCAAAGCCAAATATTGCTGTTCTAGGAGCCGATAGAAATGGAAGATTGATTAACATTATTAGAGATGATGGTGCTTTAGAATGTTCTAATTTGAAAATATTACGAATTGATGGTTCATTATATTTTGGTTCAATTGAAAAAATTTCAGATTATTTTACACATCTATATGAAGAGAACGATATTCAACATGTGTTGATAGCTGCAGATGGTATTAACTTTATTGATCTTGCAGCTGCCGAATGGATTACTAATGAAATACGTAAATGGCAAAAAAATCGTGGAGGAATTTATTTTGCTGGATTAAAACTTGTGAGTCAGGATGTATTGCAAAAAGGAGGCTTTGTGAATAAAATGGGAAATAAAATCTTCTTTAAAGATAAAAAAACAGCCATTGCAAAAATTCATGAGAAAATTGATAAGCCATGTAAAATAAAAGTTTTTAAAGAATGTATACTTTAATAGATTATTTTAATGAAAATTAAACCTTTTATACCAATTTTAGAATGGTTGCCAAATTATAACAAGAAATGGCTTAAAGGTGATTTAAGTGCAGGGTTAACTGTAGGTGTAATGCTTATTCCACAAGGTATGGCATATGCTTCCATAGCAGGATTACCAGCTGTTTACGGTTTATATGCATCTATAATTCCAATATTAATTTATGCAATTTTTGGAACATCCAGACAATTGGCAGTTGGTCCAGTTGCTATGGTTTCATTATTAACAGCAACTGCTATTGGAGCTTTTCAGGAATTGTCTTTAACTGAATATATTTCATATGCTATTTTATTGGCATTGTTAGTAGGAATAATTCAGTTTCTATTAGGCCTTTTTAGATTAGGTTTTCTAGTTAATTTTCTGTCACATCCTGTTGTAAGTGGCTTCACTTCTGCTGCAGCATTAATAATTGGTCTAAGCCAGCTTAAACATCTTTTAGGTGTAGACATCCAAAGAAGTCATCATGTACATGAAATTGTATTACAAGCTATAGAAAAGTTTAGCGAGATAAACTGGGTAGCATTACTAATTGGTCTAGTTGGTATAATTATAATTGTTGCATCAAAAAAGATTAGTAAGTCGTTACCTGGACAATTGTTTGCTGTTTTTTTCGGAATTTTAGCAGTTACAATATTTAGTCTTGGAGAAGGTAATAATGCTATTAGTATTGTTGAGGATATTCCGAGTTCACTGCCAATTTTTGAAATTCCTAATTTTGATTTGAACGTTATCGAAATTCTAATGCCTATGGCTTTAACC
>JABDPN010000107.1 GCA_013042715.1 Flavobacteriaceae bacterium
TAGCTGGTTTTGCTTTTGGGAATGTAATGCTATTGTCGTTTCCAGAATATTTTCAAGTTGAAGGATATTGGATAGAACAATACAAACATGTGTTTAGATGGCTGATTTTTGCATTTTCAGTTCCTGTAGTCTTCTACTCTGCTCAAGATTACTTCATTTCGGCTTTTAAAGGTTTACGCTCAAAACTCTTAAATATTGATGTTCCAATTGCACTTGGTATATCGGTTCTTTTTGTAAGAAGTACTACCGAAATTGTTTTTGATCTGGGTTCAGGATTTTTTGATAGCCTTACTGGGTTAGTTTTCTTTTTATTAATTGGCAAATTCTTTCAAAAGAAAACCTATGATTTTTTATCTTTTGAAAGAGATTACAAATCATATTTCCCAATTGGAATAACAAAAATCAACAAAGACAAAACTGAAGAATCCATTCAAGTTTACGACATCCAAAAAGGAGACAGATTACTAATACGTAACGAAGAACTTATTCCTGTTGACTGTATTTTAATACATGGAAGTGCTCATATCGATTACAGTTTTGTTACAGGAGAATCAGATCCAGTAACAAAAAAATCTGGAGATAAACTATTCGCAGGCGGAAAACAACTAGATGGTGTTATAGAAGTAGATGTATTGCATTCTGTAGAACAAAGTTATTTAACACAACTTTGGAGTAACGATGTATTTAATATTAATAAACAAGACGCTTTTACTAATCTAACTAACAAAATTAGTAAGCATTTTACAATTGCCATTTTAACCATCGCTATTATTGCTACAAGTTTTTGGTTGTATTCTGATGCTTCAAAAGCTTTAAATGTTTTTACTGCAGTATTAATAATTGCGTGTCCTTGTGCCATTGCACTTTCTGCGCCTTTTACACTTGGTAATCTTCTACGCATTTTTGGTAACAAAAAATTCTATTTAAAAAATGCAAGTGTTATTGAGCAGTTTGCTAAAATAAATACCATAATATTTGACAAAACAGGAACCATAACAGCTAGTAAGGAAACTAGTATTGATTACGAAGGTATAGAATTTACGGACACAGAAGAAGCATTATTAAAAAGTTCGCTTCGTGGTTCAAATCATCCTTTAAGCAGATCGCTTTATGCCATCTTAGAAGAACAAAACATTTTAACTCTAGATGAATTTGAAGAGCATCTTGGTAAAGGTATTGAAGCAAAATATAAAGACGCCTATTTAAAAATTGGTTCAGCAGAGTTTGTTGGACATCATTCAGATGCTGGAAAGTTAACAACTACAGTTCATGTAAGTGCAAATAATACATATAAAGGAAAATTCACCTTTTATAATGCCTACAGAAAAGGTATATCGCATTTATTTAACAACTTAAAAGAAACTTACGATTTAGCAATTCTTTCTGGTGATAACGAAGGTGAAAAAGAGAATTTAAAAAAGTTATTACCAGCTAATACTAAAATGTTATTTAATCAAAAACCAGAAGACAAGTTGGAATACATAGAATTCCATCAAAAAGAAGGCGCAAATGTTTTAATGATTGGAGATGGATTAAATGATGCAGGAGCACTTGCACAAAGTGATGTTGGTATCGCCATTTCTGAAAATGTAAATGTGTTTTCTCCAGCTTGTGATGCCATTTTAGATGCCTCAAAATTTGAAAATCTTTTTGAATATTTAAAAGCATCTAAATCTGCAATTAAAATAATAAAATGGAGTTTTTTATTGTCCTTTATTTATAATATAATTGGATTGTATTTTGCAGTAACAGGTCAATTAGCACCTGTTGTAGCTGCAATTTTAATGCCTTTAAGTTCTATTAGTATTGTAGCATTTACGACACTAATGACAAATTTATTGGGTAAAAAATTAAAATAAAAAAACATGACATTTGTCATGTTTTTAATAATAAGATAAAAGTAATTTTGATCGACTCTTTCAGGTAGGTATGAGTGTAATCTATGTATTATTAGCAATAAGTATAGCTGTAGCTATAGTCTTTTTTGTGGCTTTTGTATATGCTGTTAAAAATGGACAGTATGACGATAGCTATACACCTTCCGTTAGAATGCTTTTTGAAGACGAAATAAAAAAAGATAAATCCGAAAAATCAATACTAACCAATAAGAATAACACAAATTAATTATGGAAATGCAACAGTTTCATTACGATAACAAAATCGTTACAAAATTCCTTTATGCTACAATTATTTTTGGAGTTGTTGGAATGCTTGTAGGTCTCATAGTAGCCTTCATGTTTTTATTCCCAAATTTAACAGATGGAATATCATGGTTAAGCTTTGGTCGTTTAAGACCTTTGCATACTAATGCTGTGATTTTTGCCTTTGTTGGTAATGCCATGTTTGCTGGTATTTACTACTCACTCCAACGTTTATTAAAAACACGTATGGCAAGTGATCTCTTAAGTAACATTAACTTTTGGGGATGGCAGCTCATTATAGTTTCGGCAGCAATAACATTACCATTAGGTTTAACTACATCAAAAGAATACGCAGAATTAGAATGGCCAATTGATATTGCCATTGCTCTAATATGGGTAGTCTTTGGTGTAAATATGATTTGGACCATTTTAAAGAGAAGACAACGTCATTTATATGTTGCTATATGGTTCTATCTCGCAACATTCGTAACTGTTGCTGTTTTACATATTTTTAATAGTTTAGAATTACCTGTGTCTGCAATGAAAAGTTACTCAGTATATGCAGGAGTTCAAGATGCCTTAGTACAATGGTGGTATGGACATAATGCCGTAGCATTTTTCCTTACAACACCTTTCTTAGGGTTAATGTACTATTTTGTACCTAAAGCTGCTAATAGACCTGTTTATTCTTACAGACTATCTATAGTTCACTTCTGGTCATTAATATTCTTATACATTTGGGCTGGACCTCACCATTTGTTATATACTGCATTACCAGAATGGGCACAAAATTTAGGTGTTGTATTTTCAGTTATGCTGATTATGCCATCTTGGGGAGGTATGATTAATGGACTATTAACACTTCGTGGTGCTTGGGATAAAGTTAGAACAGATCCTGTTTTAAAATTCTTTGTAGTAGCAATTACTGGTTATGGTATGGCTACTTTTGAAGGTCCTACTCTATCACTTAAAAACGTAAATGCTATTGCACACTTTACGGATTGGATTATAGCACACGTCCACGTAGGAGCATTAGCTTGGAATGGTTTCATGGCGTTTGGTATTATTTACTACCTTATTCCAAGACTATTTAAAACAAAATTATTCTCCACAGGATTAGCAGATTTACATTTCTGGTTAGGAACGTTAGGTATAATTATTTATGCTCTACCAATGTATGTTGCTGGATTTACTCAGGCAAGTATGTGGAAACAATTTAACCCAGATGGAACATTAGTTTATGGTAACTTCCTAGAAACTGTTACAGAAATAATCCCAATGTACTGGATGAGAGCTATTGGAGGTACACTGTATTTAGTAGGTATGCTAATATTAGTTTACAATATTATAGCAACTGTTAGATCTGGAAGTAAAGTCGAAGACGAAGCTGCTGAAGCGCCCGCTCTTACAAGAGTTTCTAAAAATCGTGTTGCAGGAGAAGGCTGGCACACTTGGTTAGAAAGAAGACCAGTTCAGCTTACAGTTTTAGCAACAATAGCTATTCTAATTGGAGGTGTTGTACAAATTGTACCAACAATTGTAGTTAAGTCTAATATTCCTACTATAAGTAGCGTACAACCTTATACTCCTCTTGAATTAGAAGGTAGAGATATCTATATAAGAGAAGGTTGTAACACCTGTCACTCACAAATGATTAGACCATTTAGAAGTGAAGTGGAACGTTATGGAGAATATTCTAAAGCTGGAGAATTTGTTTACGACCATCCATTCCTTTGGGGATCAAAACGTACTGGACCAGACTTACATAGAATTGGTAGAAAGTATTCTGATAACTGGCATTTTAACCATATGTACGATCCACAAAGTACATCTTCAGGTTCTATAATGCCTAGATATCCTTGGTTAATAAACAATGAATTAGATAAATCTGACACTGAAACAAAAATGCGTACCATGGTTAAACTTGGTGTACCATATTCTGATGAAGAAATTACTAATGCGCAAGCACATATGTTAGAACAAGGAACACAGATTGAACAAAACTTATATGCTGATCCAGATTTCGCTAAAACTTATGAAGATAGCAAAAGAAATGGTGGTGAAGATTTTGTTGAGATGAGAAATCGTGAAATAGTAGCAGTAATAGCATACTTACAACGATTAGGAACAGATATTAAAGTCGCAGCAGAATAAAACTAATCAATTTAAAACATGTTAAAATTTGTAAAAAATCATATGGAAAGTATTACAGGAATAGAGATATATCCTATAATCTCTCTTCTAATATTCTTTACCTTTTTTGTTATTCTTTTTTGGTGGGTTTTATCTGCAAAAAAAGACTATATAAATAAGGTTAGTAATTTACCATTGGACAACAAACAAAATCAAAACGAAAAATCATTATGAGAAATCTAATTCCTTCAATCATAAGAGTTCCAGTTATATTCTTTATAATCTTTGGAATCGTAGAATACTTTGTAGATTCAGGTGATGAACCTGCTTTTATTAAATATCCAGCAGTCATGCTGTTCTTATTTCTTGTGCTTTTAATTTTAATTGCTATTGAAGCTATAATTGGAGCATTCGAAAATATAATTGTAAATAAAATGGATGCTGAGACAAAAGAACGTTTCTTGGCAGAACGTAATAAATCTCCACAATTTAATTGGATTAAAAACACATATAAGAAACTTGCAGGTGGAAAACCAATTGAAGAAGAAGGTGAAATTATTCTAGACCATAATTACGATGGAATTAAAGAGCTAGATAACAACTTACCACCTTGGTGGATCTATTCATTCTATATTACAATAATTTTTGCTGCTATCTACCTTTTAAGATATCATGTTTTTGATGGTCCAAACCAGTCTCAAGAATTAGAAACTGAATTGGCTCAAGCACAAGCAGATTACGAAGAATGGAAAAAAACAGCTAAAGACTTAGTAGATGTTGATACTGTAGAA
>JABDPN010000111.1 GCA_013042715.1 Flavobacteriaceae bacterium
TTGTTCCTTTTGAAAACGATTCCATTTCAAAAACACCAAGTGGTCCATTCCAAAGAATTGTTTTGGATTCGTTTACAACTTTATCGAATAACTCTATGGATTTTGGTCCAGCATCAACACCTTCCCAGCCATTTGGAATATTTGTTATATCACAAATTTGTGTGTTAGCATCGTTACTAAAATCGTCTGCAGCAACAACGTCTACTGGAATATGAATCTGAACACCTTTAGATTCAGCTTTCTCTAATATTTCTAATGCTAATTCTTGTTTGTCGTCTTCACAAATAGAGTTTCCAATATTTCCACCTTGTGCTTTTATAAAAGTAAAGCTCATTCCTCCTCCAATAATTAAGTGATCTACTTTGTCTAAAATATTTTCGATTACTGTTATCTTTGAAGATACTTTTGCGCCTCCTAAAATTGCAAGAACAGGTTTTTTTCCTGTTTCCATTACTTTTTTAATACTTACAATTTCTTTTGCTAGTAAATTTCCAAAGCATTTTTTGTCTTTATAAAACTGAGCAACTATTGTTGTAGATGCATGCGCTCTATGTGCAGTTCCAAAGGCATCGTTAACATAAATATCACCAAGTTTAGATAATTGTTCTGCAAAAGCTTCATCTCCTTTTTTCTCTTCTGAATGAAAACGGAGATTTTCTAAAAGTAAAATTTGTCCTGGTTGAAGGTCTTCAGCAGCTTGTTCTGCTTCTTCGCCAACACACGAGTTAATAAACTTTACTTCTACACCTATTATTTCCTCAACTTTAGATACAATATGCTTTAATGAGAATTTATCTTCTGCTCCTTTTGGTCTTCCTAAATGAGACATTAAAATGCAGCTTCCTCCATCTTCTAATATCTTAATAATTGTTGGTTTTGCAGATACAATTCTTGTTGTGTCTGTAACTTCAAAATTTTCATTTAAAGGCACGTTAAAATCAACACGAATTAATGCTTTTTTGTTTTCGAAATTAAAATCGTTAAGCGTTTTCATGGTCTATATAATGTTATAAAATTCTTAGTTTATTTTAAAGACCCAAATTTCTTTAAAATAATCCAATTTCGCTAACATTTTAATGGTTTTAGGCTAAAAAATCGTCTATAACGTTTTAGAATAAAGCGAAATACAATTTAATGTAACAGTGAAAAATTCTAAAAGTAAAATCTGAACATTATAAACCCGAGAGACTTAATTTAAGATTCTCGGGTTTATAATGTTCAGATTTTTTAAGAATTACTTTTTAATAATCTTAAATGTTTGTGCTTTTTCGCCAGATATTGCTTTAGCTATATATATTCCACTTGAAAAACTTGACAAATCTAAGCTCTTTTCTTTTGTATTTACTTTTACATTAATCAATTCTTTTCCTAAAACACTAGATATAACTATCCTATCTAAGTTCACGTTTGCTTTTAATTTTAAACTTCCTCTAGTAGGGTTTGGCCCAAATGAAAAGCCCTCTATTAAATTATTGTTTGAAGATAAGGTGCTTGTTGTTAAACTAAAATCATCAAAGCCAATATATTCATTTCCGTTTTGATATACAACCAATCTCATCCTAATACTATTTTTACCCGACGGAATCGTATAACTTATCTCTTCCCAGTCATTAGAAAAAAAGTTCCCGTTTTGAGTAGTCAAAAACACATCTTCCCTGTGGTCAGGCAACAACCAGTTACTATTATCATCATAAAGTAATTCAAAATAAACATAGTCTCCGTTATCCAAGCCAAAATAAAAGATCCTAAACTTTAATTCTGCTTCTAATCCGTTTATGGTAACAGCATCAAAAGTTAGAATGTGTTCTGGTGAATCTAAAGTTGTGTATTGTTCAGAGAAATCATTGTCTAAATCTCGGCCTGCAATATAAGATGGTTCTGAAAATGGGCCTGGAATTCTTCCAAGAGGAGATGATAGGATATTCCAAACATCGGTATTATTATTCGCAGAATAAAAAGGAATGTTTGTTGAAAACGACCAATTGTCAACATCATTGTCTTGATCGAACCCTTGTGATTCAACCTGAGCGCTTAAGTAAAACCAATTTACAAATAACAAAACTAATGTAATTGAGGTTTTATTCATGACTATTAATTTTAAATAACTAAAAACTAATGGATTAATGAGGGATTTGAATTTAAAACAAAATAGAGACATCACAATAGAAACTCGATGATTTGCCATAAATATTAGTTTTGGTGCAATACTTTGTATCAAAATTTTCATTAAATAGGCTGTTTTTATTTTTACTTTTCTGTGACTTCCTATGAAAAGAACATATAAAAAAACATTAAACTCATAGTGTAGAGAATAATAAATCGTCTCTCTATTTTAATAATTTAACAGGAATTAGCTGTGCGATTAGTAAAATTGAAAAACACAGCCAAATAGTTAATGTTTTGTGTCTGAATGGTCCTTGTTTGGGGTTAAGAATTTTGAACCTAAAACAACTATTTATTCTGAAGGAATTTTATGTAAAATATTAATGGTTTTAGTAAGCTTGTGTAAATATTCTATTGGCAGCATGTAACTTGCTAAAAAAAATTGCTTAGAATTCTACTCTAAAAACAAGATTTGGTGTAATGCCTAAGGAGGTTTTATTAATCTCCCTAAGAACTTCTCTGTTCTCTGTTAAGCTTTGTCTTTTCTCGTAAGTTCTGCTTAAAATATTCTTTTCGTTATAAAGGTTTAATAATGAAAATCCTATTTTCCCTTTCCACCTTTTATTCTTAGAAAAATTAAACTTATAGGTTGTTGAAATATCTAGTCTATGATAATTTGGCAAGCGTTTACCATTGGTTTCTTCAAAATTAATTATGTAGCCTTCTGAAGTTTCTGTTAAATCCCTTGCTTGTGTGTAAGGTATTCCTGTTCGTATATTCCACCCTAAAGATATGTTAAAGTTTTTCCAACTATAAGTGTGAAACCAAGTAAAATGATGAGTTATATCGGAGTTTCCAGGAAATGCGTTCCCGTTATTAATATCATTAAATCTAAAGTCATTATTTATAAAAGAATAACTTAACCATGTTCTATAATTTTTAATCTTCTTTTTAAGAAATATATCCACTCCAAATACATTACTTTTTCCTTTAGAAAAAAAATCTTCATTGTTTTCAAAACCAACCGTAAGGGATGTTAAACCTTTAATATTTTTATAATAGCTTTCAATATCTAAATACCACCCATTTTTACTAAAAATAAAGCCAGATGTTAGTTGTGTGCTTTTAAGTAACGGAATTTGATTGCCATCGGATAAAATCCAAATTAGATTTTCTAAGCCAAATTCTTGTGTGTTAAACTCAACAACTTGACTTATGGGTTGATGTAATTTTTCAGCGGACATTTTTAATTTAAAATTAGTATTCAATCTAGCTTCAAAATTTAATCTTGGTTCTAAATAAATTTTATCAATAACAGAAAAATAATTTCCTCTTATACCTACATTTATATTTAATTTATTTTCAATTTTATATTGATAATCTGTATAAAATGCATGAGTTTTATTTTTTTCTAAATTTGACTCATTAAAATCTTCCTCTGGACTTTCACTATCTAGAAAGTTAAGTGTATATCTTACTTTATCAGCTGAATATTGGTATCCAAAGCTAATAGCATTGTTTTCTTTAAGTTTTAAATTTGAACTTACAGACACCCCAAAATCATTAATTTTGTTTTGTTTGTTTAATTGATCACTAAATTCATCAACAATACTATTAGAACCCACATAATTTAAATCGTATTTAGAATAATAGGCATTTATAGTTTGTGAAAACTTTTCGCTATATGCATGTTTCCAGTTAATGCTAGAACCTTGATTATTAATATCCAACTTGTCTTTTGATGCTTCACCAAACTCCTCAATTAAAAAACCATAATTTAATTTATTTTTAGTGAATAAATTACTAAACTGAATTTCGTCTTTTAAATTCGGTTTAACTATCGCTTTAAAAGTAAGATCGGTAAAATAAAACAGGTCGTTTGTGATAATAACTTCGTCGTCTTCAAAAACTTTATTTCCTTCAGAAATTTTTGTGTTTTGAAAAACTCTTTTAGATAAATTCTTAAAAGTTCTCGTATTAAACGCATCGTTAATTGATCGTCTAGCAGAAACTAATATTGCGGTATGTTTTCCAATAGGGGATTTTAGATACGCATCGGCATGGGTCATATTAAAACCAAACCCTCCTTTTGTGTTTAATGGTATATCGCTATCTGAAGTAATATCAACAACTCCTGAAATTCTATCTCCATAACGGGCTTTGGTTCCGTTTTTATATAATTTTATTTTATCAGTAATGTAAGGGTTAAACGCAGATATTGTTCCAAAGAAATGCCCTGAATGATACATTTTTATACCATCCCAAAGTATTAAGTTTTGATCTGGTGTCCCTCCTCTAATGTATAATCCGGAAGCTGTTTCTGTTGGGCTTTGTACACCTGGAAGTAATTGTGTGCTTTGTAAAACATCTGGCTCTGTTAAACCTGGTATTATTCCAAGATTATTTGGTGAAATAGAAATAGAAGAATCGTCAGTATTTTTTTTAACTCCTAAAGTTAAATTCTCCTTTATAAAAATTTCTTTTAAATGTTGAGTTTTTGAAAGATCTATCTTTACTTTTTCTGTTATAATATAATATCTTCCTGTTATTTTTTTGAAGTTAATATTCAATTCTTCTTCAAAAGCTAATAATATTTCTTCTAACGATACATTATCAAGCTTTAGGGTTATAAACTTATAGTCTGTTAGGTTTGAATTAAATGATAACTTAATATTGAATTTTTTTTCAATATCAATAAAAGCATTGCTTAATTCAAGTTCTGAATAATCAATAGAAACAGTGTTTTGAGAAGTCAAAACAAGTGAAATAAAAATAAAGAAAATCGATAACTTAAACTTCATTAATTCTTAATTAATTCAAAATATCTCCTTAATTTAAGATAATATTACTAAATAAACTCAAAAGTTAGTTTAGTTATTTTGAATTAACTAGAATTATTTTATTCGTTTTGCTGTTATAGGTATATAAAATATCCATTGGCTGAAGAACTGTTTTTAAGGCTAATTTCATATCCTTATGTGAAAACCCTCCTGTAAAACGACTGTCTAAATCAATATTAGAAGTGTCGAAATCTACTTTAAATTGATTTTTTAAAGCGATTAATACTTGAGACAATGGGGTGTTATAAAAGGAGCTCTCTCCTAATATCCAATTAGTTTCGTTTATATTAAAATTCCATTTTTCTAAATCGCCATTAACAATTCTTAAGGCATTACCTTTTAGTAGAATAACTTTAGTCTTAATAGAGTTACTAGTAACTCTTACCTTACCTTCTTTGCATCGAACTTCAAAATAGTTATCTCTAGAAAGAACATTAAACTCAGTTCCTAAAACTTCTACAACTCCTTGGTTGGTTATAACCTTAAAGCTGTTTCCTTTTTCAACTTCAAAAAACGCTTCACCAGAAAGATTTAATTCTCTATTATCTTTCCAGTTTCTATTTCTAAAGTTTAAATCTGAATTTGCATTTAGTTGAATTTTAGAATTATCTGGCAAAACTACTGCCATTTGTTCACTAAAACCCGTTTGAAAATTAGATTCTAAGCTATTAAAGTAAAATACTCCTAAAGTAATTATAATAGACGCAGCAGCAGCATAAGCCCAATTAGGTACTAATTTAACCACCTTCGTTTTTCGTTTTTTATTAGAGTTCTGTCTATTGTGTACTTTACTAAACAGTAATTCTTTATTTAAAGCTGGTAGTGTGAATTCTTGAGAAACCTTATTGATTTTTGTGTAAATATTAAAATCTTTGTTTTTTTTAAAACTTTCAAACTCTTCGGGCGTGAGATCACCAGATATCCATCTTGCTAAAAAAGTATCATCATGTTTGTACTTATCCATCTTTTTGAGTTCTTATATTAATAAAACAATCCAAAATCACTTTACCCTAAATTTAAATATCTCCAATTTTCTTTCTTAATACTACTAAAGCTTGACTCATGCGTTTTTCTACAGCCTTTACAGATATTCCAACTATTTCAGAAATCTCAGAATATTTCTTTTTATCTATTCTGCTTAAAAGGAAAACTTCTCTTTGTTTTTCTGGTAAATCTGCTATTGCACTTTTTAATTTTAGCATAAATTCTTGTTCTTCCAATAAAAATTGTGGTGTTTCATTTGACACTTTAGGAGTAAAATCTAACTGGTGTTGAAGCACTATCTTTTTATGAGCAACATCATTTAAAAAAAGATTTCTAGCTACAGTGAATAAAAAAGACTTCGCTTTTTCAAAAGCAACTTTAGAACAATTATTCCAAAGTTTTATGAATGCCTCCTGAACAACATCCTCGGCTTGATGAACGTCTCCACACTTATAATATATAAAACTATATAAGGCTTTAGAATATGTGTCAAAAAGAAACTCATAAGTTTTTTGCTCGCAGACAGATCTAGTGTTTTTATTCATAAATACAAAAACATAAATAAAGTTTATTGTTTTCCCAAAATTAAAAAAATTAAATATAAAAGTAGGGTAATTCTTTTTTTAACTGTTTTAGATATAACTAGGATGATAGAGCCCTAAATTATCAATTTTAGTTAAAATTGCCTCAAAGCCCAAAAATTCACATTTAGTTAACCTAAAACTTAGTTATAAAAGCAAATATCATCTCTTATGTTATTAAGATTTGATTAAAAGATGGTCTTTGCTCAGATTAATTATCTGAAAAAAGTTAGCAAGTTTGCGCCAAAGTATGCCCCAAATCTATGAACCTTTGACGCAAACCTGCAAGCTTTAATTTATAGTTATAAATTAAATATGTAGCAACACATAAATTTGAATGAGGGTTCGGGATTTTTGTGTAACCTCTGCTAATTTATTAGCAGAGGTTTTTTTATATATTAATAATAAAGTATTTAGTTTTTTAGTAGTTCTAATATTAACTTTACGTTATATTGTTTTGCCCTTAACTTCTTTTTAAATAATAACTAGATTCGTTTTATTTCTTTGCTTTCATTGGGAGGAATTCTTTGCTAATTTCAGTTTTAAAGGCACGTTAAAATCAACACGAATTAATGCTGTTTTGTTTTTGAAATTAAAGTTGTTAAGTGTTTTAATGGCCTATATGACTTTATAATATTCTTAGTTTATTTTAAAGACCCAAATTTCTTTAAAATAATCTAATTTCTCCAACATTTGATGCCTTTTATAAACCTTAAAATCTTCTATATCATTATAGATATAAACATAGTACCAATTATTTTCTGGATTTTGAAAAATTTCTGGTCTATGACCTTTTGAAATTAGAAATTTTTGCCAATTATCTGCATTAGATTTTATGGAAAATACATTAGTAATAATATAAAATCCACTTTGTAATCCAGGGATTTTTAAGTTCTCTTCTTTTAATATTTTTTTAAATGCCTCTTCCTCTTTGGCTGTAAATAATTCGTCACGTATTTCTTCCTTACTTTCCTGTTCGATTATTGTTTTAGCTTCATAAAATATTTTACTAATCTCAGTTTTAAAAGCAGTAAAGTAAAAATAAAAACGATCAGATCTACTTTCTAATCTTAAAGTAGTGCTTGTTTGGTTACTTTCAATCAATTTGTCTGATAATTTCAGTTTTAAAACATCAAACCCAAGTGTGTTTGGTCCATTTGGTTTTCTCTTTGTAAAATATCTGTTATCAATAGTCATTTTACCATTAAAGAAATTTTGTTGTGATCTTAGACTATTTCCAAAATATTGAATTTGTTTCGTTTTACTGTTGTAGATTCCACATTGATCTTTAATTAATTTACTATCACCTTCAAGCGTTGCTACAAAAATGGTTGCATTACTATCTCCAGAATTTTTAGTTTTAAAATCTTTAAACTCAATATCTACAAAATTATCAGATAAAGTAGAAAAACCATCGAAAGCTGTAATGTAACGTTCTTTTTCTAAGTCCGATTCGTAAACTATAAACAAAAACCAACCAGCTGCACTTCCTCCAGACACATAACCTTCTGTTGCTCTAATATTTGCAACAGTATATTCACCACTACCATTATTTGTTTTAGAGAAAATGTGTGTTACATCTGCATAACAAACGTAAGGCGCATTCTCGTTATAGTTTTCATCATGTATTCCATCAAAAAGAACTGAACCTTTTATATCTAAATATTCTTTATTAGATGGTGTTTTGAACTTAATTTGCGTATAATCACCAAATCTGTCTTCATTTTTTTTATAATAATACGTGTTCTTTTTTACACCTCTTCCACCTTTTGCATATGGATAAACAGCAGACCAATAAAGGGTTGCACTAATTACTCTTGCCGTATTATCTTTTAATGAAAATGACGATTTACTAGAGCTAAATGTAGATGGATCTGAATCAACATCTATATATTGCATGTTAATATCATCATTAATAATTGAAAAGCTTGTATATGGTGTTTTGCTATTTTTACTTAATATATTATTACCAATATAAAAGGCATCACCTTTTAGGTAGAATTGATTTTTAAGTTTAAAACTTACTTCGTCTTGCGAATGCATTGTGTTTAAAGTAAAAAACACAAAAACAAAGAGAAATACTTGTCTCATAATATCTTAATTATACAAATGGTGCTTATAACAAATATACTTTTTTATAACGAAAACATTTTGGGAATTCTGTTATCTTTGTTTAGTGCTATTTTCTGAAATATATGGACACAAAAACATAAAAAAACACCTTACACAAAGTGTTTATAATGGCCGTATACCGCATGCGCAACTCTTTATTGGACCAGAAGGTACTGGAACCTTGCCAATGGCAATTGCATATGCACAGTATTTACTTTGCAAGAACACAGATGGCGAAAACAACACTGGAGATCATGCATGTAACACTAAGTTTAACAACTTAATGCATCCAGACTTACATTTTGCATTTCCAGTTACTACTACTGAAAGTGTAAAAAAACATCCCGTTTCTTCCATGTTTTTAGAAGAATGGAGAGCCTTATTATTCGAACAACCTTATTGTAATTTATTTGATTTACACAAAAAACTCGGTACTGAAAAAAAGCAAAGTCAGATAGGTGTAGACGAAGCACAAGACATTATTAAAAAACTCTCTTTAAAGTCTTATGAAGGTGGTTATAAAGTTATGATTATCTGGATGGCTGAAAAAATGAACACGTCTTGTGCAAATAAGTTATTAAAGCTTATTGAAGAACCGCCAAAAAAAACAGTTTTAATACTTATAGCAGAAAATGAGGACCAAATTATTTCTACTATAAAATCGCGTTGCCAAATATTACACTTTCCTGCACTTCCTGAAACTGTAATAAAAAAGGCATTGATAAAAAATTATAGTTTAGAAGAATCTGTAGCTATTAAAATTGCTAATCAAGCAAATGGTAACTACAACAAAGCTTGCGATTTTGTTTATCAAGATAGTGAGGATTTACAATTTGAAGAATGGTTTATTTTTTGGGTAAGAAGTGCTTTTAAAGCAAAAGGAAACAAAACAGCAATACACGATTTAATTTCCTGGAGTGAAGGTATTGCTAAACTAAGTCGTGAGACACAAAAGCAGTTTTTACAATTTTGCTTAGAGTTTTTTAGACAAGCTATGTTGCTTAATTATAGTGTTGGCAATTTGGTGTATTTTGAACCAAAGACCAGTAATTTTGATCTTAAAAAGTTTGCCCCTTTTGTTCATGAAAATAACATTCTAGGTATTTCAAAAGAGTTAGAAGATGCTATTTACCATATAGAACGCAATGGTAATGCAAGAATTATTTTAACAGACCTTTCTATAAAGCTCACACGTTTATTACATAAGAAATCATCGTAATGTCTGATCTTAAATCGTGGTTTGTTATAATTAACCCAACTTCTGGAAATGGTACCGCAAAAAAGCAATGGCCAAAAATTAGATCACTTTTAAATCTACATAATTTTGAATTTCAATTTCAATTTACTAAACATGCAAAACATAGCTTAGAAATTATTCATAACACTGTTAATCAGGGTTTTAAAAAATTTATAATTGTTGGTGGAGATGGTACTTTGCATAATGTTGTAAATGGGATTTTTAAGCAAAAAAAGTGTAATCCTGATTCTATTTCTGTAGGAATAATTCCTATTGGAACAGGAAACGATTGGATTAAAACCTATGGCATTTCAAAAAAACCTGAATTAGCTATTCAAACCATATTAAATAATTCTACAAAAACCCAAGACATTGGAAAAATTGAATTCCTAAACCCTAAACATAAACCCATTTATTTTAATAATCTAGCAGGAATTGGATTTGATGGATTTGTAGTTAGTAAAGTGTCTAAATACAAAAAATTAGGAGCTATTGCTTATCTACTAGCATCATTAATTGGCTTGTTTTCGTTTTCTAATTTTAAAGCTGAAGTATTTATTAATTCTAAACGCATTAAATCCAAAGTTTTAATGGTTGTTATTGGATTATGCAAATATTCTGGAGGAGGCATGCGATTAACAGAAACACCAAATCCAGCTGATGGTTTTTTTGATATTAGTCTTGCTAAAGATCTTTCAAAATTTGAAATTTTAAGAGCGCTTCCCAACCTATTTAATGGTAAGATTATTAATAACTCTAAAATTGAAACCTATAAATCTAAAACTATAGAAGTTGTTACAAAGGGAGATGTCGAGCCTTTAGTTGAAGCAGACGGAGAGCTCATTGGTAAAGGCGATTTTAAGATAAGTATTATTGAAAATTCCTTTAGATTTTACGCATAAACAAAGCCAGATGAGAATCTGGCTTTGTTTATATTTCAAAGAAAAATATTACTCGTTTTCTTTCTTGTATTCAGCATTTAAAGCATCTAAAATAGTTTGCGTTAAATCGCTAGTTTCTTCACCATACATAACACTTCCCGCTTCATTACTTCCAAGTATGTAAGAATAAGCATTTTTTTCTCCATAATCTTTTACAAAGTTTTTCACTTTTTCTACAATAGAATCGTTTTTAGATCTGCTCTCTTGTGCTATTTGATTTTGTTCAAACTGTACGCGTTGTGAAAGTACTTGCTCTTTGTCTTGTAAATCTTTAGATAATTTCTGAATTGCGGATTGAGACATTTTACGTGCTTTAATTTCTGCATCATTAATTTCTAACTGAAACGCTTGACGTAAACTATCTGTTCTTTTTTGAAAACTTTCAATTTTTGATTTCAATTGTTCTTCAGTATCAATTTTTTCTTGATACCCATTTATCAAATCAACATTATCTACAAAACCTATTTTTTGCTGTTCACAAGAAACGATTACTAAAAATGTAATTGCTATAAAAAGTATTTTTTTCATTTTATGTTTTTTTAAGTAGGCGCAAAAATAAGAAAGTAAACATGATTTATCATCTAGAATTTTTACTTAAAACACGTCATAATTTTTAACTATTATAATAACGAAACGCCATCAATAATAATTATTAAAAATAAAGTCAAATAAAGGCTGATTTTTAACCTAAATATTTCGCTAATATCATTTTGCGTAAAAACATGTAAAATTGCTTAAAACGCTTTAAAATGAGTTTTAAACCTTTTTTATGATATAAATTAAAGAAGAGTACTCTTTTGTATGAACAGCTTTTATGTTTGATAGTAGCCCAATCCAAAAACTCTTAAAATAATTTGATTTTCCATTTTTATATTTTTCAGAAAGAAGACTAACATAAAATGCATCAAATTTCATTGGAAGAATTTTTTCGACTTCCATATCGTAACGAAAAAATAAACGTTTTATGGCATCTTTTGTAAAATGCCATAAATGTCTTGGAACATCATAAGCTGCCCAAAACGATTTGTAATATGCAGCATCATACGATTTGTAATTAGGAACAGCTAAAATTATTCTTCCATTTCTTTTTAAAAGTTTTTCTAATCTGTAAATATGCATTTCTAGATTTTGTAAATGTTCTAAAACATGCCATAAAGTAATAATATCAAAACTTTGTTCCTTAAACTTATGAAGTTGATTAGAATCATAAACAGCGTCATTGGTTTTTGAGTTTGCAATATTTCGAGCATGTTGGTTTGTTTCAATACCACAAACACTCCAATTAGCATTTTTAGCTGTTAGTAAAAAATCACCTGTTCCGCAACCAATATCCAAAAGGTGATTTGATTCCAGCTTAAAAGAATTTATAAGTTTTAGTTTTCTTTTAAGAGTATATTTTCTAACAAGGTGGTATATTTTTTCTATAAAATTTCGCTTTGTATCTGTGTGTGAAATATAGTCTTCACTTTTATAATAATTGCTTAAATGTTCCTCTTTGGGTTGTGGCAACGTTTGCAATAATTTAAAATCGAGATTGTAACGCAATTCAAATTCTTCGCCTGAAACCGAATGATCTTTAACTATAAATCTTTTATGAGTTTCTTTCATTTTGAGATTTGTTCCACGTGGAACGTCTTAAGCTTTTTATTAAAATTATCTTCCCATGTAAACTAAAAGAACAGAAATATCGTTAGGAGAAACACCGCTAATTCGTGATGCCTGTGATACCGTTGTAGGTTGAATTTTCTTAAGTTTTTCTCGCGCTTCAAAGCTCATAGACTTAATTTTTGAGTAATCAAAATTCTTTGGAATTCTAACGTTTTCTAACCTATTAAGTTTGTCTGCATTATTCTTTTCTTTTTCTATATATCCAGAATATTTAACTTGAATTTCGGTTTGCTCTATCATTTCGTTATCAAGATTGTTATCTTGAATATATTCCTCTACAGTTTTAAATTTTCTAACGTCATCAATAGTAATATTTGGTCTTGAGAATATTTTAAACATCTTATCCGACTGTTTCATTAAAGATGATTTTTTAGATTCTAAAACGGGATTTGCCTCTTCTGGCTTAACACTTGTAGTTTTAAAAAACTGAACAAATTGTTTTGCTTGTTCATGCTTTTCTTCCATTCTTCGCATACGTTTTTCTGATGCAATTCCAAGTTCAAAAGCTTTTGGAGTTAATCTTAAATCGGCATTATCCTGACGCAAAAGGGTTCTATATTCGGCGCGAGATGTAAACATTCTATAAGGCTCTTCTGTACCTTTTGTAATTAAATCGTCTATCAGAACTCCGATATAAGCTTCGTTGCGTTTTAAGGTAAATTCGTTCTTTTCTTGAATTTTTAAACTTGCATTAATTCCAGCCATTAAGCCTTGGGAAGCAGCTTCTTCATAACCCGTTGTTCCGTTAATCTGACCTGCAAAATACAGACCCTCAACAAGTTTTGTTTCTAAAGTGTGCTTCAACTGTGTTGGTGGAAAATAATCATATTCTATAGCATATCCTGGACGAAAGAATTTTACTTTTTCGAAACCAACTACAGAGCTTAATGCTTTGTACTGAACGTCTTCAGGTAGTGATGTTGAAAAACCATTTACATAATACTCAACAGTATTCCACCCTTCTGGTTCTACAAATAATTGATGTCTTTCTTTATCAGCAAAACGATTTATTTTGTCTTCTATTGAAGGACAATAACGTGGACCTAAACTTTTAATTCTACCATTAAACATTGGGGAACGATCAAAACCTTCGCGAAGTAAATCATGAACATCAGGACTTGTATACGTCATATGACAAGAACGTTGCTTTTTAAGTGGTTTTGTAGCGTCTATATAGGAGAATTTTTCGGGAGATTTATCTCCTGGTTGTTCTATCATTTTGGAAAAATCTAAAGATCTACCATCTACCCTAGGTGGTGTTCCCGTTTTCATTCTACCAGAATCAAAACCTATATCAACCAACTGTTCTGTAATTCCAGTTGCAGCACTTTCGCCTGCTCGACCTCCTCCAAAATTCTTTTCTCCAATATGAATTAATCCATTTAAAAATGTTCCGTTTGTTAAAACAACTGCTTTACCTTTTATTTTAACACCAAGAGTAGTTTTTATTCCTAGTACTTTTTCGTTTTCTATTAGTAATCCATTTACCATCTCTTGATAAAAATCAAGATTTTTGGTTTGCTCTAACATTAATCTCCAGTCTTCAGCAAAACGCATTCTGTCGTTTTGTGTACGCGGACTCCACATTGCAGGACCTTTAGACTTGTTAAGCATCTTAAACTGTATAGCTGAAGTATCACTTACAATTCCGCTATAACCGCCTAAAGCATCAATTTCACGAACTATCTGACCCTTAGCAATTCCACCCATAGCTGGATTACAAGACATTTGAGCAATGTTTTGCAAACTCATTGTTATAAGAAGTGTTTTACTTCCCATATTTGCCGCAGCTGCTGCAGCTTCACCTCCTGCGTGACCTCCACCAACTACAATAACATCATATGATTCTTGAAATAATCCCATTTATGTTCCACGTGAAACAATTTTTATTTCACGACTGCAAATATACATTGATTCTATATAATTATAGATAGCACTTTAAGCGCTTCATTTTCTTTAGAGCGCATTAGTTGTGTATCTTCTTCAGATTTATCCTTATAGCCACAAAAATGAAGTATGCCATGAATAATGACACGATGTAATTCTTCTGTAAAAGTTACCTTAAATTCTTCAGCATTTTCTTCAACTCGATCTATAGAAATATAAATATCGCCATGTAGCTCTTTTCCTACGCAATAATCAAAACTTATTATATCTGTTAATGTATCGTGGTTTAAGTATTTTAAATTCAACTCGTGAAGATAATCGTCACTACAAAAGATATAGTTAATCTCTCCTACTTTACAGTTTTCAGAGGCTATAATAGTTTTTATCCAAACACTTAATTGAGCTTCGTTAGTTAATTTAAATTGGGTTTCGTAATTGAAACTAATCATTTTTTTGTTTAAAATATTCTTGAACTTTTCTTTTGTACTCCTGCTTCAATGGTAATGCTTTTCTGTTTAATATTTCAGTAGTATTGAAATATTTTTTGGCGTCAATTATAGAGGTATTAGACGTGTTTGTAAACTCTTTTGTGTTGGTTTTTGACACTCGTTTGTTGTCTTCTCCTTGTTGAAAAGTAGCATTTTCTAATTTTAAAAGTTGATGCTGTAAATCCATCATTTTCTTAAGAGTTTCGTGTGTAAAACCTTTATTGATTAGATCTAACTCAATTTCTTCCATTTTCTTAACAAGTTCTGAAGCATTCCCTTTTAAGCCTTCTTTACCAATCTTATTTCGTAACTCATTTCTTAATTGTTGTTGTCTTTTATAAATCTCCATAAGTTCACCATTTAGTTCTTCGCTATTTGGTGCTCCTTCTCCTTCTTGGTTGTTTTCGCTATTGCCTTCTTTTTGATTTTTCCCTTCTCCTTTTTTGTTATCCTCTCCTTCCTTGTCACCTTCTTTTTTGCCCTTTTCTTCTCCTTCTTTTTTATCTAGTCCTTCTTCCATCATTTTACTTAGCTCTTCTTGACTCATAATAATATCTGGTAATTGCATGTCGCCCTGTCCTTGTCCTGGAGAAGGATTCATTTGCATTTGCATATTATCTAGTACATCGCTTAAAAAACTTGCAAGTGTATTTGCTGAGGTAATGGTATACTGTTGCGCAGATACACCTTGGTAAATTCTGTTTTCTGAGAATTCATTTAAGGATTTATCAATATTAAAAAATGCTTCAGTAATTTGTGTGTTAATCTTTTCGGAAATTTGTGGATTTCTAAGTGATAGCGCAAATAAACTATCATCCACATGTTCAAAATGCTCACGTAATCCTTGTTGTTTAATTAAAGATTTAGCATATTCTTTATGGTTAATTTCTATGCTATTAAACTTCTCCATTAAGTCTTCCTGGTTAAAGGAAAATAATACAAGATTATCTAGAATTTGTCTTAACATGTCAATATCTTCAGAAAGTTGTGCTCCTCCTCCAGACATCATAATTTGAGACATTTTTTCACTCATTTGCTTCATCTTTTGAGCAGCTTTCTTTTGTTTTTGTTTTGCTTTAGATGAGCTGTTTTGCTGTTCTTGTTGGTCTTGGCTTTGTTCTTTCTTTTCTAAATTTTCGCTCGCTTCTTGTTGGTCCTTTTTTATTTGTTCTTCTGCTTTTTTGTCGTTTGGAACATCCATAGGTTTCCTGAGTTCCTTGTTTTCTTTTCTAAGATCTTCTAGTTCTTTTTGAAGGTCTTCAAACTTTTTATTTAGTTTTTCTTGTTCTTCTTTAGTATTGTTCTGTTCGCTTTCTTCTGAAAGTTTTTCTTGTTCTTCTGCTAGATTAGATAAATCCTGTTTGATTTTATCCATTTTTTGAGACACATAAAAGCGTTTTGTAAGCTCTAACAGCTGCTGTAAACTGCGTTTTTTGTTTTTATTCTGCTTAGCTAGGTCTTCAAGTTTTTTAGCTAGTTCTTCTTTATTGATTTTATCAGCTAGTTTCTCGAGTTCTTTTAATAATTCTTCGTCTTTTTTAAGCTGTTCTTGATTTTCTTCTACACGTTGCTTTAGTTCTTCTTTAAAACGATCTTCTTCTTTGTTATCAATCTCTTCGAGATTATCTTTAAGTTTTTTATTGAAGTCTTGCATCATTTCTTCTTGCTGCTTTTGGCGTTTTAAGAAGTTTTCGAGTTTTTTCTTTTCGTTAAAATTGAGTTCTGACTTTTCTTTTTGAGTTTTAGAGAGTTCTTGTAAGTCTTTTTCTTGCTTATTCATTTTCTCTAAAGAATCTTCAAGATTATCTATAGTTTCGCTTTGTTCTTCTAGTTGTTGTTGTTCCTTTTCGTTTTGAGTTTGTTTTCTAAAACTAAAGATTTCGCTTTTCGTTTTTTTGTAATTATTAATCGCATCATTATCAAAAACCTCGAAATAAATATCGTAACGTTTGCCTTCTTTAAGATTTAATAAATCTGGAAATATAGAAGCGAACTCAGTGAAATTTGAATTTAATACAGGAATTTTAAGTCGTTGTTCTTGGTCTGGATTAACAGTCGGATAATATACCAGATTAAGAGCTCTTAATCCATAATCGTCACTTGCTTGACCGTAAAAATACATGGTTTCAAGATCTAATGAATCTTGCTTCATTTTAACATTTAGCTCTGGGTAATCGTCTTTAACCACATCAATATTAAAACCTAAAGACTCGTAATCTTTTAAAAGCTCATTACTTGTATTTATAGAATACTCTAATGTTTTGTACAACTGTTTTGTTAGCGCAAAATCATTAGCATCTTTAAAAAACTGTAAAATGGTATCACTAAGTGTAAGTGTAACAGTTTCTGTCGCTTTGGTTTTAAGCTTCCATGTTACTTTTGTTCCAAGTGGTACAATTGCATTACCAGAGTTTTTAAGAGTTTCATCCTTTTTATTGGTGTAATTTGGATAATCCAAAACCATATCAAACCCTAACAATGAAGGTGTTTCTAAAACGTTTAACGTATATGTTTTTGATGTTACATTATTTGCAGATAGCCTAAAATTTATATCAGATTTAGGTTGAGTAAACTCATATTCAAACTCTCCTGATGGAAGTTTTTTTAAGAAATAATTCTGCTGACTATATTGAATCTGAACATCTTGAGGTGCAACTTCGCCTTCTGTTATAACTCTTAAGCTAAAGGTTTGATTTTCTAAAGCTTGAAGATTATCATCGTTAACGACAAAAAACTGAAAAGGCGCAGGAGGTTCATATGCTGTTTGGTAGTTAACTACGCGCTTATAACTATCACTAAACCAATTGATTTTCCCAGATAAGAACGATAGTAATACAATTACAATTGGTATAGCTGCGTACTTTAAATATTTAGTATTCTTTTTAAAACTTATAGCTAACTGAAATGGTATTGGTTTTAATTCTAGGGATTTTTGCTCAATACTAGCTAATAAAAGTTCAGATTGATCTCCACTATGCTTTAATTGCAAAACATTTAATAGTTTGTCGTTTACTTCAGGGAAGTGTTGGCCAATTATTTTGGATGCTGATTCTAAAGTTATTCCTTTTTTAAGGTTAAAAAGTTTTGCTAAAGGAATTGCAATTAGCTTTACAAACAACACAAGTTCTACTAAAACAAAAAGCCAAAACAATATGGTTCTACCTAAAGGCTCTAACCATAACATGTGTTCTACAAATAGTGTAAACAAAAAGTAAAGTAAACCAATTGTAAAAAATAAGAGAGCGCCTTTAATAAGTTCGTTGGTATAATAACGCTTAGAAAATTGTTCTAATTTTTTTTGTATGATTCTAAAACTTTTCACTTTGTATAAACTTGTACAACTAATAAAACTACAATTTTATTATTAACTTGTTGTGCAAAAATAATATAACATTCTGTTAAAACTTTAGGGTTTTAAGGTGTTTCAATAATACTAAAAATGAAAGACTTAAAATATTTAGCAGCATTATCTATTCCAATAACTGCATTTATAGGATTAACGCTTCAGGGTTATTGGACGTTTTTTACACCTGTTTTTTCTTTTGTGTGTATTCCTATTTTAGAATTGTTGTTGCCTCAAGATACATCAAATTATACTTCAGAAGTATCTTACAAAAGAGCTTTAAATAAGTTTTTCGATTTTATGCTTTACCTAAATTTACCTATTGTTTATGGTTTACTTTTTACTAGTTTAAGTGTTGTAACTACAACGAATTTAGAAACTTATGAGTTTATTGGAATTGTCCTTTCTACAGGAATGGTCTTGGGTACTAATGGTATTAATGTTGGTCATGAACTTGGGCATAGACAAGCTACAAGCGAGCGTTTTTTAGGTAAAGCTCTACTCCTTCCTGCTCTGTATATGCATTTTTACATCGAACATAATTATGGTCATCACTTACACGCAGCAACAAAGGAAGATCCTGCAACAGCAAGTTATAACCAAAATGTCTATGCTTTTTGGTTTACCTCAACTGTTAGACAATATTTAAACGCGTGGAACATTCAGAAAAAACTATTAAGGAATACCAATAAGTCGTTTTGGTCTTTTAAAAATGATATGTTTTGGTTTACTATTATTCAAATTATGTATCTCATAATTATATTTATTGTATTTGGGAAAATAGGTCTTTTGTTTGCTGTTTGTGGTGCAATTACAGGCTTTTTACTTCTGGAAACCGTTAATTACATAGAGCATTATGGATTATTAAGAGGGAAAACTAAGTCTGGTAGATACAAACGTGTTAAAGCCATCCATTCTTGGAATTCTAACCATGTTGTTGGAAGAATCATTCTATACGAATTAACCAGACATAGCGATCATCATTACAAGTCCGTAAAGAAATATCAGGTTTTAGAATGTCATGAAGAAAGTCCACAAATGCCCTTTGGTTATCCAACTTCAATGGTATTAGCCTTAATTCCGCCTCTTTGGTTTAAAGTAATGAATAGGCGTATTCCGCGTGAAATGATTTCACATTAATTAACAATAACATCTTATAGCTTTTATCTTTAGTCTTATCATTCTATCTTTGCGACACAAAATTTAAGACATGAGTAACAAGGTACGTGTGCGCTTTGCGCCAAGTCCAACTGGACCTTTACATATTGGAGGTGTTAGAACAGCACTATTTAATTATTTGTTTGCTAAAAAACACAACGGAGCATTTGTGCTTCGTATAGAAGACACAGATCAAAATCGTTATGTTGAAGGTGCAGAAGATTACATTGTTGAAGCCTTAAATTGGTGTGGAATTCCTTTTGATGAAGGACCAGAGAAAGATGGTGGATTTGGACCTTACAGACAAAGTGAACGTAAACATTTATACAAGCAATATGCAGATGAATTAATTGCAAAAGGAAAAGCTTATTATGCTTTTGATACAGCTGATGAACTTGATTCGCATAGAAAAGACCATGAAGCAAAAGGGAAAACCTTTATCTATAATTGGCACAATCGTGAAAAATTAAACAACTCCATTACGCTATCAAAAGAAGAAGTAAGTAAGCGAATAGAAAATGGTGATGATTATGTTATTAGATTCAAAATGTTAGATTTGAAAACTATGGGTTCTCATGGTTCAATTACAACAAGAGACATCGTCAGGGACACTGTATCTTTTAAATTGGAACTTCTAGATGATAAAGTGTTGTTTAAAAGTGATGGCATGCCAACCTATCATTTAGCAAATATTGTAGATGACCATTTAATGAAAATCACACATGTAATACGTGGAGAGGAATGGTTATCATCATTACCATTACACATTGCTTTATACCAAGCTCTAGGTTGGAAAGCACCAGAATTTGCACATTTACCATTAATCTTAAAACCAACAGGAAAAGGAAAACTCAGTAAACGTGATGGTGATAAATTAGGGTTTCCAGTGTTTCCATTAGCGTGGAAAGATCCAAAAACAGGTGATATTGCAAGAGGTTACAGAGAAGATGGATATTTTCCAGAAGCAATTGTTAATTTCTTAGCATTTTTAGGATGGAATCCAGGAACAGAAAAAGAAAACTTCAGTTTAGATGAATTAATTGAAGCATTTAGTCTAGAAAAAGTACATAAAGCAGGAGCACGTTTTGATCCAGATAAAACAAAATGGTTTAACCATTATTACTTGCAAGAACATAGTAATGAAGAACTCGCAAAAGCATTTAAAGAGGATTCTCCAGAACTAGAAGACATCGATATTAATTATATCTCCATTGTTGTTGGATTAATAAAAGAACGTGCCACTTTTGTAAATAATTTTTGGGATTTAAGTCATTTCTTCTTTACAACTCCAACTGAATTAGATGAAAAAGCAGTAAAAAAAGCTTGGAAAGAAGGTGCTTCTGAGTTAATGACAGAGCTTATAGAGGTTATTAAAAAAATAGACGACTACTCTGTTGAAAATCTTCAAAAAGAGATAAAAAGTTGGATTGCTTCAAAAGAAATTGGTTTTGGTAAAGTTATGATGCCACTAAGACTAGCCTTAGTGGGTGCGCTGCAAGGTCCAGATGTGTTTCAGATTATTTTTATGATTGGTAAAGATGAAACCGTTAGAAGATTAGAAAATATAATAAATACGCTTTAAAAAACAATAACAATAGAAAAAGCTGTCATCGCCTGATTGCCTTTAAATTTAGCTTTTAAATTAGTGTTGAAATCAGCATCATTCAGTTTGTTTAAAATATTTGTAAATCCATGGATATAATGTGCTCTAATTTTTATCGCACCTAATCCTAAAGAAACACCACCAACACCATTAAAATTAAATTTATTAATATCTTCAATTTCATTTGCTTTTAGATTATTATATCCACTTATAAAATAGTTTTCTTGAGTATCACTAGTAAGCTGGAGTTTACTATTGTATTGAATTTGTGGTCCAGCTTCAAGCATTATCAATTCATCAAAAACCTTTAAATGAAACAAAAAACCAACTTGTACTGCCATTAGTTTATATTCTACAGCCTTAACGTCACTCATGTCTGACGACGCGCTTCCCAAAATTTCCATTTTATTATCAGAAAGCTGCATTCCAAAACTTACAGTATAAATCCGATGTGGTAAATCAACTGTTGCTAGCATACCACCAAGCCATCCATCGCTTTTAGTTGTAGAAAAATTATCCGTACTTATATCATATTGAGTAATTCCAGCTTGAATTCCAATTCCATTTTTAATAGCATAACGTCTATGTTGAGAAAAAGAAAGTGTAACAAAACATATAGTAAATGCTACTAATAAAATGTAGTTGTGTTTTTGCATAATTTTAATGTAAGTAACACAAATATAGATTAAATTAGTAGTTCATTATTTTATAACCACTTAAAAACATATTATGGGTCAATTTATTTTTATTCCTTTTGTCTTTTTTGGACTAATTGTACTAATTTCCGCTTTCTTTATTGTTAAACAACAAACATCTGTAATTGTTGAGCGCTTTGGTAAATTTCAAAGCATTCGTCACTCTGGTTTACAATTAAAAATTCCTTTAGTAGATCGGATTGCTGGGCGTTTAAGTTTAAAAATTCAACAGTTAGATGTTATAGTTGAAACTAAAACATTAGATGATGTATTTGTGCGCTTAAAAGTATCTGTTCAGTTTAAAGTTATTCGAGATAAAGTTTATGATGCTTTTTATAAGCTAGATTATCCACACGACCAAATCACATCTTATGTTTTTGATGTGGTTCGTGCAGAAGTACCAAAAATGAAACTTGACGATGTATTTGTGAAAAAAGATGATATTGCTATTGCTGTAAAAGCAGAATTAAACGATGCTATGTCAGATTATGGTTACGATATTATTAAAACGCTAGTAACTGACATCGATCCAGATTCTCAAGTAAAAGAGGCTATGAATAGAATTAATGCAGCAGAACGTGAAAAAATTGCAGCTCAATTTGAAGGAGATGCTGCTCGTATTTTAATAGTTGAAAAAGCAAAAGCTGAAGCAGAAAGTAAACGTTTACAAGGACAAGGTATAGCAGATCAACGCCGTGAGATTGCACGAGGCCTGGAAGAGTCTGTTGAAGTATTGAATAAAGTTGGTATCAACTCGCAAGAGGCGTCTGCATTAATTGTGGTTACCCAACATTATGACACTTTACAGTCAATAGGTGAAGAAACTAATAGTAATCTAATTTTATTACCTAATTCACCTCAAGCAGGAAGTAATATGCTAAATGATATGGTTGCCAGTTTTGCTGCAAGTAACCAAATTGGTGAGGCGATGAAAAAAAGTAAAAACAAGAATATAGAAGAATAGTTAATTCTTTTTAAATAGTAAACCCTCGAATTCAATTAAATTCGAGGGTTTACTTTATCGTATAGTTAAGTTAAATTGCTTTAGCCTCATTTACCAGCAACTCATTTTTATCTTCTAATGCTTTATTAATAAAGGCATCTATATCGTCATTTCTCTCTAAACCACCATCTAATAAAACCTTAAGGCTAATCATAGTTGCGATTCTTGTTCCAGCTTTTTTTACTGCTGTTCCAAATAGTGGTTCTAGCTCTTCATAAGAAACATTTTTTGCTAATTCCTGTATTTCAGCTTTAACTTTTAATCGTTTTTCTTCTGGTAAATTCGTGTATTTTTTACCTAATTGTTTAATCACATCAATAGGTTTTCGTTGTGGTTGCTGTTGCTTAGGTTTTTGTTGATTTTGATTATTCTGTTGTGGCCGTTTTTTAGCCCAAGTATCACGCAAACCAACTGTTTTATTAAATACTAATTTTTCTGTTTTACTATCATCGTCAACATTAAAATATCCTAAACGTTGAAACTGAAAACGTTCACCAACTTTAACGTCGGCTAGACTTGGTTCTACATAAGCCTCGATTGTTTTAAGAGAGTTAGGATTCAATAAATCCATAAACGTTTTGTCTTGATGACTATCTGGAGCTTCGTCCATAAATAATCTATCGTATTCTCTAACCTGAGCTTCTAAAGCATGTGGAATAGAAACCCAATGCAATGTTCCTTTTACCCTTTTTGTTTTATCTGTAGTATAGGTACAATGAATTTCTGTAATTTCTCCTTTTTGGTCTTTAACAACATGTTCCGCTTTAATAATATAAGCGTTCTTTAATCTTACTTCACCTCCAAGTTTTAATCTAAAGAATTTGTTTCCAGCTTCCTCTTTAAAATCTTCTTTTTCTATATACAATTCACGTGAGAACGGAACTTTTCTGAGACCAGCTGTATCATCCTCTGGATTGTTTTCTGCATCCAACCATTCTTCTTGTCCTTCTGGATAATTAGTGATAACTAGTTTTACTGGATTTAAAACAGCCATAACTCGATTTGCTGTTTTGTTTAAATCTTCGCGAATACAGAATTCCAAAAGTGATACATCTATAACATTCTCACGCTTTGCAACACCAACAGTTTCTACAAATTTTTTAATAGCATTTGGTGTATATCCTCTTCGTCTTAATCCAGAAATAGTAGGCATTCTTGGGTCATCCCAACCTGAAACAATGCCCTCGTTTACCAATTGTAACAACTTTCGTTTACTCATAATAGTATAACTTAAGTTTAAACGTGCAAATTCACGTTGTTTTGGTGGTAAAGGAAGCTCTTTTGAACTATATCTATGCACGATGTCTCTAAACCAATTATAAAGCTTTCTGTGGGGTTTAAATTCAAGGGAGCATAACGAGTGTGAAATTTGCTCAATATAGTCGCTTTCGCCATGTGTCCAATCGTACATTGGATAAATACACCATTCGGCTCCTGTTCTATGATGGGATTCGTGTAAAATTCTGTACATAATTGGGTCGCGCATCAACATATTAGGATCTTCCATGTCTATTTTAGCGCGTAGTACATGTGTTCCTGCGTTAAAGTCGCCATTCTTCATGCGCTCGAATAAATCGAGGTTTTCTTCAACGCTTCTATTGCGATATGGGCTATTTGTACCTACTTGCATTGGTGTGCCTTTTTGCTCAGCCATTTTCTCACTTGTCTGAGAATCTATATAAGCTAAACCATCTTTAATCATTTGTATAGCCCAATCGTATAATTGATGAAAATAATCTGAAGAATAGAGTTCTTTATCCCATTTATAACCCAACCAAGCAATGTCACGTTTAATAGCATCAACGTATTCTTGCTCTTCTTTTACAGGATTAGTATCATCAAAGCGTAAGTTTACTGGAGCTTTATAATACTCTCCAAGGCCAAAACTAATTCCTATAGCTTTAGTGTGGCCAATATGAAGGTATCCATTTGGTTCGGGTGGAAAACGAAAGCGTAATTTTTCTTTTGATAAACCGTTTTTTAAATCTTCCTCAATGATTTGTTCAATAAAATTGAGTGATTTTCGTTTTTCGGACATATTTTTTTTAATAAGCTTCAAAATTAATAAAAAAGCGTAACAAAACTTCTGTTTCCCATACATATAGATTGAATAGTTAATAAACTAAAATATAATCATGAAATATCGCTGTCCAAAATGTAATAATACAACCTTTGAAACAGACCAAATGCAAGCTACAGGAGGAACGTTTTCAAAATTATTTAATATTCAGAATAAAAAATTCACTTCTGTAACTTGTAAAAAATGTACTTATACTGAGTTTTATAAGGCCAGCACAACTAGATTAGCTAATATTTTTGATTTCTTTACTAATTAAAAACATCATTTTACTTGTATTGAAGAATCAAGTATTATTTTTGTGTTATGGGAATTATTAAACTTGAAAATATTCGTGTATTTGCATACCATGGTTGTTTAAATGAAGAAACAAAAATTGGTAGCGACTACAGGGTAGACCTACAAGTTAAAGCTGATTTAAAAAAGTCTGCTGTTTCGGATAAATTACAAGATACAGTAGATTATGTATTACTAAATAGTATTGTTAAGGAAGAAATGACGGTGCCTTCTAAACTTCTAGAAACTGTTGCTAGACGTATTATGAAACGTGTTTTTAAGGAAAGTGAAATGGTTAAAAAAGTTTCGGTTTCGGTTTCAAAAATCAATCCTCCAATTGGTGGAGATGTAGAAATGGTATCCATAAAAATGATTTCTACACGAAAAAAGTTTCGGTAAATAGCTTAAAAGCTATATTTTTTTTACATTTGCTGTCTTATATTAGGCGTCTTGGCCGAGTGGCTAGGCTGGGCTCTGCAAAAGCTCCTACAGCGGTTCGAATCCGCTAGACGCCTCAAAAAAACCGTTTCTATTAAGAAACGGTTTTTTATTTTTTTTCCATTAAATTAATATCCTCAATCTTTTCTTTAAGTATTTCTTTTTCTTCAGGGAAAAAACCTTGTACAAGAAGTAATATTCCAAAACCTAGAATAACTAAAGCAATTATTTTTTTTGTTCTAAAAATTAATCTTGGTGTTAGTTTAGATTTTAATGTTTTTGCAGCTAAAATTTTTAATAGATCTACTAAAAAATATACTATTAGAATAGTAGAAAGAAATACAATTACTCCATTTTCACTGTCTGTGATTGAATTTCCAATAATTATAAACCCTAACCAACCTAAAAGCACTCCAATATTAATGAAATTAAGTAAGAATCCTTTTAAGAATAGACGCCCATAATTCTTTTTAAATTCAACACGATGATATTCTCTTACAATTGATCTAAACGATTGAGAGGTTTTTATAAAAGAAATAATTCCATATGCAACTAGTAATACACCTCCAAAAACAAGAAAGTTAGGATCGTCTTTTATTTTGTCAAGAAGTTTTGAGGTACTGTAAAAAGCAACAATAATGAAAAGTATATCTGCGAGTATAACACCAAGATCAAAAATTATTGCGCTCTTAAAACCTTTAGTAGCGCTTGTTTCTAAAAGAACAAAAAAAACTGGGCCTATAGTAAAGGCTAGTATAATTCCAAAAGGTATTGCTGCTAAAACATCATCTATCATGAAACATGTGTTTCATACAAATTTATAAAAAGAACGCTTAAGAATTTATTCAACATACTTAATTCTTCCTCCTAAGGTTGTTCTTTCTTTAACTTCTTCAGGTTTATTATGAATATATACATCCCCACCAGCAGTTATTTTAATATCTAAAATTTTATCTGCTTTAACATCTGCTTCTCCTCCTGCTTTAATAGTAACATTTGTTGCTTCAGATTCTAAATTTTCGCCGTTAAAAATTCCTCCAGTACTTATTCTAATATCTTGATTTCGTGTTTTACCAGAAAGCTCTATACTTGCTCCAGAATCTGCACGAACTTCGTTAACTTTTGTATCTACTTTTAATTTAATCTGTCCACCTTCTTGTGCTCTTAAATCAAGTTCATATTGTTTAAAAACATGATTAGAAGATATATAAGCACCTTCGTTAGCATCTATTATATCTACTGTTGTAAAATATAGTTTTACTTCTGTGTTATTACCGTCGAAAATCTTTTCTAGTTTCATTCTAATTTTTAAGGTTCCGTTTTTATTTAAAACAACAACATCTTCTGTGTTTTTACCAGAAATAACAATTTTATTCTCTTTAGATTTAATTAATTCTAAATTAATTAAATCGTAAGCCTTTAAGGCAGTAAACTCTCCTACTGTTTTTGTGATTGGTTCTTGAGCTTGTAAAATAGTTGTAAAAACTAATGCGAAAACAAATATTAAATTTTTCATTTTTATATATTTTAATTCTAATATTTTAATCAATAATTATACCTAACTATTTTTATATATCTTCTTTTTTACCAATTAATTTAAAATCTAAGTGTTTTCTAACTAAATCTGCCTGCTTAACTTTTACAACAACTTCTTCACCTAATTGATACATGTTTTTTGTTGCTTCTCCAACTAAAGCATATTCATCTTGATCAAATCTGTAATAATCATCTTTTATATCACGAATTCTAACCATCCCTTCACATTTATTCTCAATAATCTCAACATAAATTCCCCAATCTGTAACACCAGAAATAACTCCTAAAAATTCTTGATCCTGATGATCTTGCATAAATTTAATCTGCATATACTTAATAGAATCTCTTTCGGCTTTTGTTGCTAGATATTCCATGTTAGAAGAATGTTGACATTTTGTTTCGTAATCATCTTCGTTTACAGATTTTCCACCATCCAGATAATGCTGTAATAATCGATGTGCTATAACATCTGGATAACGACGAATTGGTGAGGTAAAATGACTATAATAATCGAAAGCTAAGCCATAATGACCGATATTACGTGTAGTATATTCGGCTTTACTCATACTACGTATTGTTAACGTATCGACAAGGTTTTGTTCTTTTTTCCCAACAACATCACTTAGTAAAGTATTTAGAGATTGGGTTATACTTTTTCTATCTCTTAGGTTTAATTTATATCCAAAACGACTAATAATATTTTGAAGTGAAGCTAACTTTTCATCATTAGGTTCGTCATGTACGCGATAAATAAAAGTCTTTTTAGGGTTTTGCTTTCCAATAAATTCCGCTACTTTTTTATTAGCGAGAAGCATAAATTCTTCTATTAAGTGGTTAGCGTCCTTTGATATTTTAAAGAAGACACCTATTGGATTATTGGTTATATCCAGATTAAACTTCACCTCTACTTTATCAAACGAAATTGCACCACTTTGCATGCGTTTTTTACGCATAATTTTTGCTAAAAAATCCAATTTAAGAATAGCTGAAGCTATTTCAGGTTTAGTTTTATAAGTTTTTCCTGTAAGTGATACTTCTTTAGGTATAGAATTAGAATTAGATTCTATTACAGCTTGTGCTTCTTCGTAAGCAAAACGTGCATCACTATAAGTTACTGTTCTACCAAACCATTGGTTTTTAATTTCAGCTTTATTAGTTATTTCGAATACTGCAGAAAAGGTAAATTTTTCTTCGTGTGGACGTAATGAACATGCATTATTAGAAAGTATTTCTGGAAGCATTGGTACTACTCTATCTACTAAATAAACAGAAGTTGCACGTTCGTAAGCTTCTTCATCTAGAATTGTATCTTCTTTTACATAATGTGACACATCTGCTATATGAATTCCTATTTCAAAATTTCCATTTTCTAGAACCTGAAAAGATAAAGCGTCATCGAAATCTTTTGCATCTTTTGGATCAATAGTAAAAGTTAAAACATCTCGCATATCGCGACGTTTTTTTATTTCCTTTTGGTTTATAGATGTATCAATTTTATTTGCAAATTCTTCTACTTCGATAGGAAAATCGTAAGGTAATCCATATTCTGCCAGTATAGAATGTATTTCTGTGTTATGTTCTCCAGGTTTACCAAGCACTTTAACTACTTTACCAAATGGAGAATCTGCTTTATCTGGCCAATCTTCAAGTCTTACTAATACTTTATCACCATCTTCGGCATTATAGATTTTTTTAAGTGGAACAAAAATATCTGTATACATTTTTGAGTCGTCTGGAATAAAAAAAGCATAACTATTATGGATTTGGATGACACCTACAAATTCTGATTTTGCTCGTTTAAGTATTTGTGTTATTTCACCTTCAACTTTTCCTCTGTGACGTCTTCTAAAAACATAAAATTCTACTTCGTCGCCATGTAAAGCTTTATTTATATTATTAGAAGATATGTGTACGTCTTCTTTAAAATCTTCACAAATTATATACCCATTTCCTCGAGAACTAATATCTAATTTTCCTTTGTAATACTCTGAAGTTACTACAATTTTAAATTTACCTCTATCTACTTCTTCTATATCACCTTTAGAGGCTAATCGTGCTAAGTTCTTAATAATTTGATTTCTACTACTAGCATCAGTTACACCAAGTTTAGCAGCTATTTGCTTGTAGTTAAAGACTTTATTTTTTTCTGCTTTTAAAACAGATAGAATACTTTTCTGGTAGTTTTGAATTTTACTAGAAGATCTTCTCTTCTTCTTTCTTGCCATCTTCTATTTTTAATTTTATCAAAACTACGTTTTAATTATTAAATGAAAATCGATTAAAACTAACTTTATAAACATTTAATACTATAATAACATTTTATTCTTTTTTTAAATTTAAATAATTGGTTATTATTATTGTTTGTTAATAGCGTTTAAAACTTTTATTGATTTTATTTTGATAGTAAGTTATAGTCTTTTAGTAACCGTTTATTAATAGGTTATAAACAGTATAAACAATTCATTTTTAAATTTTAATAGATTTAGTTAACAGTTATTAATAGACTACTAAAATTTTATTTTTTTAATAAATAAATGAGCTAATACCTGTTTATAATTATGAAATTATGGTTCATAATAAATCAATTAATTTCTAAAACTAAATTTTTTTATTTCATTTTGATTTTTGATTAGAAAATTATTTTAAATACCAAAAAAATAGTTATCATTATTAACAAATAGATATTAACAAGTTATTATAAATGATACTAACAGTGTTAATTAAAACTAGAAGTGTTTTTGTAAATTTACTTTGCTAAAATATATACATATACTCATGAAAATAGCCATTGGAAATGATCACGCAGGACCAGAATATAAATTTGCAATAGTTAAATTTATAGAATCTAAAGGTATAGAGGTTGTAAATTACGGAACTGATACTTTAGATAGTGTAGATTATCCAGATTTTATTCATCCTGTAGCTAAAGATGTTGATACAAATCAAGTAGATTTTGGTATTATTATTTGTGGTAGTGGAAATGGTGTAAACATGACAGCTAACAAATACCAGAATGTACGTAGTGCATTATGTTGGAATAAAGAAATTGTTGCTTTAGCACGTGAACATAATAATGCAAATATTTTGAGTATTCCTGCACGTTTTACAGCTTTACCTCAAGCTTTAGAAATGGTAGAAACGTTTCTTAATACAGATTTTGAAGGTGGACGACATCAAAACAGAATTAATAAAATACCTAATAAATGTTGTTAAATGAGTCATTCGCACTCACATAATCATTCTCATCAGCATCCTGATTTAAAAGGTAGAAATCTTTTAATTTCTATTTTTTTAAATATTTTAATTACAACAGCTCAAGTTATTGGAGGACTTATATCTGGAAGTTTATCACTATTAAGTGATGCACTACATAATGCAAGTGATGTAATCTCTTTAGTAATAAGTTATTTTGCTGCAAAACTATCTCAAAAAAATGCGTCATTAAACAGAACTTTTGGTTATAAACGAGCCGAAATTATGGCTGCTTTTGTAAATGCAGCTACACTTATTGTTATAGCAGTTTTTTTAATAGTTGAAGCTATAGAACGTTTTCAAAATCCACAGGAGATAGAATCAAGTTTGGTAATTTGGTTATCCTTACTTGGTATTCTTGCTAATGGTTTTAGCGTTTTACTCTTAAAAAAAGATGCAGAAAGTAATATGAATATGAAGAGTGCCTATCTGCATTTATTTACAGATATGCTTGCTAGTATTGCTGTATTAATTGGAGGATTACTCATGAAATTCTACGAGGTTTTCTGGATAGATAGTGTACTTACGCTTGCAATTGCAGTTTACTTAATTTTTGTTGGTTTTGATTTACTTAAAAACTCATATAAAGTTTTAATGTTATTTACTCCAGATAGTATTAAAATTCAAGAGATTGTTCAAGAAGTTCAGAAAATTGAATCTATAGAAAATGTACATCATGTACATGTATGGCAACTTAATGAAGATGAAACACATCTTGAAGCACATATTGAATTTGAAAAAGATATTTCGATATCTCAATTTGATATAATACTTGTAGATATTGAAAAGATACTACATGATAAATTCAATATAAATCATGTGAATATTCAACCAGAATACAATAAAACTGGTCCTAAAGATGTAATTGTTCAAGATTAATGTTAGATATAAAAATTAAATATTTTGAAGAACTTTCTATTGATGAGCTATATAATATTTTACAATTACGTAGTGAAGTTTTTGTAGTTGAACAAGATTGTGTATATCAAGATATAGACTACAAAGACCAAAAAGCACTTCATGTTTTAGGGTTTAAAAATAATAAGTTAATAGCTTATACAAGAATTTTTAAACCAGGAGACTATTTTGATTTAGCAAGTATTGGTAGAGTAGTCGTTATAGAAAAAGAACGTGAAAATAAATATGGTTGCCATATTATGGAAGCTTCAATTTCTGCTTTAAAAGAACATTTTAATGAAACTACTATAAAAATTTCTGCCCAGTGTTATTTAAAAAATTTCTATAACAATTTAGGGTTTAATCAAGTAGGAGAGGAGTACTTGGAAGATAATATTCCACATATTGCGATGATAAGAAAGTAGTTATTTATTATTAGAAATATAAGTAATTTCAATTTCTACTCGTCTATCATATTTTGGATCACCACCAAGCGGAAACATTCTTCGCATACCTTTATATTTCATACGTCTTACATCTATTCCTTGTTTTTTAAAATAATCATAAATATATTTTGCGCGTGCTACAGATAAATTATATTTTCTAGTTTTTTTATCTATTGCGTCTCTTGCGTTCTTAGTACAACATACATGTCCTTGAATGGTAAAATATATATCGTCGCGTTCTTTTAAAACTTGTGCAATTTCTTTTAGTGCTTTTTTAGATTCTGGTAAAACGTAACTATAATTAATTATGAATAATAATTCTTTTAATCTTATTTTATCACCAATTTTTAAGTCTCCTTTTAAAACAGATACTGTACTTGGTTCTTTAGGAGTTTCGTTAAGTTCTTTTTTAGGTTGGTTTTTAGTGTTTATAATTGCAATAATCTCTACTTTTCTATTTAAACCTCTTATAATATTAATATCTACTGTGTTAACTATTTTAAGTAGAATTTCACCTTTACCATCAACGTTACTAATTATAGATTCTTTAATATTGTTATGAGAAAGAATGCTTTTAATAGCATCAGCTCTATTTTGAGAAAGTGTTTCATTGTATAGATTAGTTCCTCTATCATCACAAAAACCATAGATAGAAATTTTTTTAACTTCAGCTTCTTGTAACTTCATTATAAACAATAATAATCTACTTTGTTCTGTTTCTGGAACAACATATTTATCAGTTTCAAAATACACAACATGATTAATTTCGTTTTGTGAAAATGCAAAACAACTAAAGAAGAAAAGTGAGTAGATTAAGCGTTTCATTTAAACCACAATATACTAATATATCTGTAATTTAAATATATTAAAAGTAGCTTTAGATTAATTTAAATAGCTTAAATACGTCTTGTTATCAATTAAAATATCTTTTGCTTTATTAACAACTGGGTTGTTTTTAAGCACATATTCGTACATACCTTCTCTATAAAAATATCGCTTAACAATTTCGTATTCTAAAAGCATAAGAACCTGATCTTTGTTACTATCTATTGCGTTATTTTTTATAGTTTTTAAATGATTAGTAATGTTTAAATACGAACTTTTTAATTGGTTATTAAGTTGTTCTTCTTCTGCGATTTTAATAGCTTTTTCTAATGCGCGTTCTGTTTTAGTTTCGTAAGAGAAATTATTGGATTTTAAATATGATTTAAAATCGTTAAAATCGGAATCTGAAAGATTAAAACTATGTAAGTCTGAAACAGAATTGTTATAAAAATAAGTAGTAGCATAATTAAATATTAAATCGTCTTTTAATATGTTTTTAGTAACGTTAGTATGTTTAGAATTTTGTAATTCTACATCTGGTTGAATGCCTCCACCATCAAATACAGAACGACCATTTTTGGTTTTAAATTCAGTAATATTTTCCTGTTTAGTTCTTACAGCATTTCCATCCTCATCTCTATTCCAATAATCTAAAGCCTGTATACATCTTCCAGAAGGAGTATAGTATCTAGAAATTGTAACTTTAAGCTGTGTGCCATAAGTTAATTTTTTAGGTCTTTGTACTAAACCTTTCCCAAAACTTCTATTACCAACAACAACAGCTCTATCTAAATCCTGTAGGGCTCCAGACACAATTTCGCTTGCAGAAGCACTACCTTCATCAATTATAATTACTAATGGAATTTCCAAATCTAATGGGTCTCTTTTAGTAAAATAGGTTTGGTTGTATTTATCTACTTTGGATTTTGTAGTTACTACTAATTGCCCTTTAGGTACAAAAAAGTTTACAATTTTAATCGCTTCGTTAAGCAAACCTCCTGGATTTCCTCTAAGGTCTAAAATAAGTTTATCTGCTCCATCTACTTTAAGATTGTTAATAGCATTAGACGTTTCGTAAGCAGCTTTTCTTGTAAATTTTGATAGCGCTACATATCCAATATTGTTATCTAACATTTTGTATAATGGTACAGCTTTTATTTCCACTTCTTCTCTTGTAATGATTGCCGTATTTGTTTTTCCTTGCCTGTTGTATGCAATAGTTACAGCGCTTCCTTGAGCACCTTTAAGTAAGTCGCCAGAGTTTTGTTTAAAGTCTGAAACTAAGATATCGTCTACCTTTATAATCTCGTCTCCAGCTTTTAACCCAGCTATGTCTGCAGGATAACCTTTATAAGGTTCTATAATAACAAGCTTATCTTTAAGTGTTTTTATACTTGCTCCAATTCCTGTGTAATCTCCTGTATTATTAATTCGTGCAGCTTCTACATCTTGCTCATTCATAAAAACAGTGTATGGATCAAGTTCTTTTAACATGTTTTTAATTGCAGAATCCATTAATTCCCCAGGATTTGTTTCGTCTACATAATTCATGTTAACCTCTTTAAAAAGCGTTGTGAAGATTTCTATTTGTTTTGCGATTTCAAAAAAATCACTTTTAAAAGCTGTTCCAGTAAATAATACTATTATTGCTAACACTGGAAGTGTTATTTTCTTTTTTAAAGTATTTTTCATGTGTGTATTTTTAATCTTGTTCATAGATTTTAGTTTTAAACTTTTCTAGTAATCCTTTCATACTATTATTAAGACTACTAAAAACAGGTATTTCTGTTCCAATGTACAAAATCATTAAAGCATATTGTGTTTTAAGATTGTTAAAATAAAAAGGCTTATTTAACCTAAAAACTTCTCTTATTAGGCGTTTAATACTGTTTCTATCAACTGCTTTTTTGTGTTGTTTTTTACCCACAGACACAGCGGTTTTTACAATAGCATCATCGTTAAATTCTGCTTTACAATATTTTAAAAGCAAAGGATATGCCATAATAGACTTACCATTTTCAAACAAGTACTCTATTTGCTTTTTACTCTTTAGTTTATCTTTTTTATTAAATTTAAAACGCATTGTAAAACAAAAGTAACAATATCATTTAAAGGAAAGCACTATTTATAGGCTATGATAAAAATCATTGTTTAAATTTAGTGCTAATTGTAATTTACAAGTTGCTTAATAATTAAACAAAATAGATAATGGGAGATTTAAAAGTTACAAGATTATCTAGTAAAGAAGATAAGTCAAGCTACATCCATCAATTGGTTAAAGATATAGAAGCTTTAGACCAAATGATAAAAGATGACCTTATTGAAAAGTCTCCAATTAGAATAGGAGCAGAGCAGGAGTTTTGTTTAATTAATAACGAGTACAAAGCCAGCCACAATTCGTTAGAAGTGCTTAAAGAAATAAATGATAAACATTTTACAACAGAAATTGGAAATTACAACCTGGAAATAAATTTAGATCCTTTGGAGCTTAAAGGCGATTGTTTTTCAGTAATAGAAAAACAGTTAACAGAATATCTTAATAATGCCAAAGCAGCTGCGGCAAAGAAACAAACTAAAATTCTACTTACAGGAATATTACCAACATTAACACTTAAAGAAATTGGTGACGAAAACATGACACCAATACAGCGTTATGGTGTTTTAAATAAAGCAATAAAAGAATCAAGAAGGCAAGATTTCGATATTCATATTAAAGGTGTAGATGAAATAAATATGCTTCATGATTCTGTAATGCTTGAAGGATGTAATACAAGTTTTCAAATTCATCTTCAAATTCATCCAGATGATTTTATAGAAAGTTATAATTGGGCACAAGCTATTTCTGGACCTATATTAAGTGTTTGTACCAATTCGCCACTATTATTTGGAAAAGAACTCTGGAGTGAAACCAGAATAGCATTGTTCACCCAAAGTGTCGATACAAGAGCGAATTCATTTTTATTAAACCAAAAACAATCTAGAGTAAGTTATGGTGGACAATGGTCCAAAGGAACGATAACAGATATTTTTAAAGACAATATTGCACGATTTAGAAGTTTGGTTACATCAAAATACATAAAAGATAGCGTTGAAATGCTAGACAAAGGAGAGATACCAAAACTAAGTGCTTTGTGCTTACATAATGGAACGGTCTACAGGTGGAATCGTGCATGTTATGGTGTTGGAAATGGCAAACCACATCTTAGAATTGAAAATAGATACATTCCTTCTGGACCAACAGTTGTGGACGAAATTGCAAATATGATGTTTTGGATAGGTGTTATGGTTGGAAAACCAGAACGATATAAAAATATCCATAAAAAAATGGATTTTAGAGATGCAAAAGCCAATTTCTTTAATGCTGCACGTTATGGAATGGCTACGCAATTTGTTTGGGATGGGAAATATATATGTAGTCAGAATATGATTTTAGATATTTTACTACCAATTGCTCGAGAAGGTTTGATAAAATTTGGGATTTCAAAAAAAGACATAAACTATTATCTAAATATTATAGAAAAAAGAGTAATCTCTTTTACGGGATCACAATGGTCAGTCCAGAGTTTTAGAAACTTATTAAGTATTCATAAAGAATTTGAAGCCGCTCAAACCTTAACAGCTAATATGTATAAAATGCAGGAGAAAGGTTCACCTGTTTCGACTTGGAATCCATTGAATGCAGATACGCTTTCACCTTTTGAGAGTAAAAAACTTGTAAAGCATAAAATGAGTACAGATATTTTTTCAGTGCGAAAAAAAGATAGTATTGAGCTTGTCTTAAATATTATGCGCTGGAAAAAAATCAATCATATGCCTGTAATTAATAACAAAATAAATATTATTGGCTTAATTTCGTGGAATGATGTAAAAGAAATACTTGACGATAAAGAAAAACTAAAAGAGTCTGTCAGTAGCATTATGAAAACAGATCTTATAATCACATCACAATTTGAATCCCTTGAAACAGCAAAAGAAAGGATGGAAACAAACAATATTAACTGTTTACCAGTAGTTAAGAAAAAACGTTTAATAGGAATCTTAACTTCAAAAGATTTTTAGATTTTATGATTGACATTCATAATAAGGCATTACAAAAAACAATTACTGTAGATAGAATAATTAAAAAAATTGAAGGGTATTCTAAAGGTCCGGTAGTGGTCTTTTTTAGCGGTATTCATGGTAATGAAACTGCAGGAGTATTTGCATTATACTCTGTTTTAAATAAAATCAACCCAGAAGATGTTAACGGAACCATATATGGGTTAACGGGAAATATTAAAGCGCTAAAGGAAAATCACCGCTATTTAAAACAAGATTTAAATAGGATTTGGACTGTAGAAAATTTAGAAGTTCTAGAAAGCAAAACAAAACTAAATCCTGAAGAAGAAGAGCAAGTAAAACTATTTTCTATAATTAAAGACATAATAAGTTCTTATGTTGGTCCTTTTTACTTTATGGATTTACATACTACATCTAGTAGAACACTTCCATTTATTACCATTAACGACTCTATAATTAATAGGAAATTTTCTCAATTATTTCCCGTTCCAATTGTGCTTGGTATAGAAGAGTACTTAAATGGACCACTTTTAAGCTATATCAACACTCTTGGTTATGTGTCTTTAGGTTTTGAGTCAGGACAACACGAAGACGAGCACGCCATTACTTGTGCAATAGCTTTTATATATCTAGTATTAGGTTACATAAACGCCATTCCTCAGGAAAAAATTAGAGATTTTGAAGTGTATTATAACTTACTAAAGCTTGAATCTTTAAATATTACAGATGTTTACGAAGTTGTGCATCTTCATAGCATTATAAATGGTGAAAAATTTAAGATGTATCCAAATTTTAATAGTTTTCAAAATGTAAAAAAGGGAACAGCTCTTGCTGTAAGTAATGGTGAAGAATTAGTAGCAGAACGCGACTCAGTAGTTTTCATGCCTTTATACCAAAAAAGAGGTAAAGATGGTTACTTTTTAATTAGAAAAATCAAACCGTTCTTCTTAAATCTTTCTTCAGTTTTAAGACGCATAAAAGCAGATAGCCTTTTAGCAATTCTTCCAGGAGTTTCTTGGGATACAAAAGAAAAAAATGCTTTAGTTGTAAACTTAAAAGTAGCTAAATATTTAGCAAAACCAATGTTTCATTTATTAGGTTATCGCAACAAAAGACTAGATAAAACGCATTTAAAAATCTATAATAGAGAGCGAATTTCTAAACGAAAAATCTACAGAAAAGAAAAGTGGTGGTTTAAGTTTAGTCCTAATTAGTATTATTATACTTATTTATATCTGCAATAAAATTATCAGGATCAATAGTTACTTTTTTTATTTCTTTTTTAGGTGCTTTTAACTTAAACGTATAATTAGGATAAGCCCAAGCCCAATCTGTTAAAACAATAACGTCTGTAGCTACAGGTTTTTCACCTCTCATCATCCTAAGTGGAATATAATAGAGGTCCTTTTCACCATTTTTATATTCTACCTCAACCTCCAATGGCATTGGCATTAATCCTTCTCGTTTTAAACTTACAAATGTTTCATTGTCTTTTTCGTAGATTCTGTTCACACTATAGTCTATAGTATTTGTAGTTTGTGTCCAATCTGTTAAATACCAATCTAATTCCATATTAGAAACAAGTTCTGCAGTTCTAATAAAATTTTGAGGCGTTGGATGTTTAAAAGCCCAATTATTATAATATTCTTTAAAGGTTTTAATCAAGTTTTCTTTGCCAATTATATAAGCTAATTGCGACACAAAAATCAATCCTTTATCGTAAGCGGCAGTCCAATAAGCATCGTTGTATTTATAACGATCTGCATGAGTGGACAAAGGTTGTTCTTTTCCGCTTAAAACAAGTTTTATATAATCTTTATATGCTTTGGTGAAAATATTTTCTTTTTCCGTACTATTGAATTTTGCAAGAGCTAATTCTTCAATATAACTCGCAAATCCCTCGTCCATCCAATAGTGTTTGGTTTCGTTTGTTGCTAACAGAAACTGAAACCAAGCATGAGCAATTTCATGTACAGTAACACCAACAAGACTATTAAGAGAACGTTTTCCGGTCACCAATGTGCACATTGCATATTCCATTCCACCATCTCCACCTTGAATTACAGAATATTGTTTATATGGATAGTCGCCTATAAGCTCACTAAAGAATTCTATAGATTGTACAGCATGAGTCTGAAGTTTTTCCCAGCTATTTTTATGTTGCTCACTTAAATCGTTTTTATAAAGAAAATGAACAGCAACACCATCTTTAGTGTGTGCTTTATCATGTATAAAATTAGTATCTGCTGCCCAAGCAAAATCATGTACTTTAGAAGCTTTAAAATGCCATGATAATGTTTCTCCTTTAGGCTGTTTTACATTTTTAGTTTCGTAACCATGACCAATCTCGTTTGGGTTTTGAAGGATTCCAGTTCCACCAATAGTGTAATTTTTATCAATGTTAATAGTGACATCAAAATCTCCCCAAACACCATGAAACTCTCTTGCAATGTATGGGTCAGCATGCCAACCTTCAAAATCGTATTCTGCCATTTTAGGATACCATTGCGTCATGGATAAAGCAACACCTTCTTTGTTATTTCTTCCAGAACGCCTTATTTGTACAGGAACCTGAGCATTAAAATCCATCTTAAAAACAACAGAACTATTTGGCGCAATTGGATTCGATAGTTTAACTTCCAGGATTGTTCCTTCAATAGTAAAATCTACTTTTTCTCCATCTTGAGTTAGTTGCTCAACGTCTATGTAACCAATTTCGTTTAGTTTAAGTTTACTTATTCGATCTTTAACACGTTTATCTGGATCTGAAACAGATCTAGAATGTATATCCATTTCGCTGTTAGGCTGAAATGCATTAAAGTACAAATGATAAAAAACTCTATTAAGCGTATCGGTAGAGTTATTTGTATAAATTAATTCTTGCTTTCCTTTGTACTGAAACGTGTTAACATCCATGTCTATTATCATTTTATAATCAACATGTTGTTGCCAATAACATTCGTTTTGGGCAAAAATTAGACTGTTACAGATTAGCGAAACTGTTAGAATAAAAACTATTTTTTTCATGCAATAATCTAAATTATTTTTTAGAGATTTTAGAGGCTAATATCAAAGCGTTATACGCATTAGCAATTTTCCCAGAAGAACTTAGTGTATCAAAAGATTTTATGTTAGAATAATTTCCAGAAACCATAACCTTTGAGTTTAATGGTAATCCAGAATCTAAAATAACCTGTTTAACTTGAGTGGCAGACAAATTTGGATATTGCGATCTAATAATTGCGGCAATTCCAGAAACAGCTGGAGCAGCCATAGAGGTACCATTCATGTTACTATAATCGTTTTCTGGAACTGTTGAGTAGATCTTAGAACCAGGAGCAAAGATATCTACGTTTATTTTTCCGTAGTTTGAATAGCTCGCTATTAATTCTGAACCATATTTAGGATACAAAGCACCAACTGAAATAAAGGTGTCAGACACTTCTTTTCCCGTTCCAACAGCATCATTAGGATACACATCTTTTTTATCAAGATCTATACCTTCGTTTCCTGCAGCATTAATTATAAGTACATCATTTTGTCCAGCGTAAGCAATAGCTTCTCTAACTTTATCGCTATGTGGTGAATAATATTTCCCAAAACTTGTATTAATAATTTTTGCACCATTATCTACAGCATATTTAATAGCCAGATAAACATCTTTATCATATTCATCTCCATTAGGTACAACTCTTATCGGCATAATTTGGACATTATTTGCTATACCATTTATACCTTTTCCATTGTTACGTTTTGCTGCAATAATTCCTGCTACATGTGTTCCATGATCTTCCTCTGGTTTAACATATTTTACATTGTTATCTCCATAAGTTACTTGAGAAAAATCGTCTGGATCGTCTCCTGTTGTTCGACCTTTAAACTCTGTGTTAAAATGATAATTTAAACGCTCTGTGTAATAAACTATATCATCGTTTATTTCTTTTTTTACTTCTGTAATGGAATCGAAACCAAAAGCATACATTTGTTTTATTATTGAAATATGTTGTTTTAGTTCTTGATTTTCGGTTTTAATAGCATTTACTTCTTCCCTGGTGTAAACATCTTTTTTTAGATAATTGGCAACTGCTTTATCTGCAGTATTAACTTGTTGCGCAATTTGCTCAATTCTGTTTTTAGAACTTAATGCTTTTTGATAATCTTTATCACGTTCTGCTTTTGCTTCATTATATCTTGGATGATTGGTATTACCACTTGCAAGTAATCTTACATACTCCAATTGTTCATCGTAAGCAGTACCTAAAAAATTCCAACCGTGAACATCGTCTATATAACCATTGTTATCATCGTCTTTACCATTATTTGGAACTTCTTTTGAATTAGTCCAAATCACACTACTTAAATCTTCGTGGTCAATATCGATTCCAGAATCTATTACTGCAACAATAGTTTTGTTTCCTTTTTTATTTTTAATAATCTCTTTGTATGCTTTATTGACACTCATTCCAGGAACAGTATCTGAAACCAAATCTAGATGTGCCCAGTTTTGTAATTCTGCTTCAGTAAGCTCAACTTCTTTTAAAGGAGTAGTATCAATATTTTCAACAGGTGTAGAAATTATTGGTGCTGCGCCACCACATCCAGAAAGTGTAATAGTAAGACAAGCTATAGCTATTAAATTTGTTTTAGAATAATTCATAGTATTAATTAAATATATCATCACAAGTAAAAACGTCTTTTAATCTCACGCCTTTTTCTGTGTGTTGAACTGTTATTATTTCGTTGTGTGCATCATGCTCCAAGAACAAATAATAGTTGTTATCTGCTGCTTGGTTCAAAAAGTATTCCTTTTCGTCTATTGTAAGTAATGGTCTAGTGTCGTAACCCATCACAAAAGGTAAAGGAATATGACCTGCAGTAGGTAATAAATCTGCCATAAAACAAATGGTTTTTCCTTTATAATGTATCATAGGAATCATTTGTTTGTCTGTATGTCCATTTGCGTAAAAGATATCAAAACCTAAAGCAGAATTATTTAATGTATTTCCATTTGGCAGATTAGTAAATTTTAACCGACCAGACTCTTCCATTGGTAATATATTTTCTTTTAAAAATGAAGCACGTTCGCGCCTGTTAGGTTGTGTAGCCCAAAGCCAATGGTCTTTGTTGCTCCAAAAGTGAGCGTTCTTAAAAGCTGGTTCAAGTAATGTTCTGTCTTTATTGTATTGAATGCTTCCTCCACAATGGTCAAAATGCAAATGCGTTAAAAAGACATCTGTAATATCATCACGATTAAAACCATGTTTTTTTAATGACTTATCAAGCGTATCGTCTCCCCAAGGAAAATAATATCCAAAAAACTTATCGCTTTGCTTGTCTCCCATACCATTGTCGATTAATATTAATCTGTTACCATCTTCAATTAGAAGACATCTTGCAGTTAAATCTATCATATTATTAGCATCTGCTGGATTGGTTCTGGCCCATAAAGATTTTGGCACAACACCAAACATTGCACCACCATCAAGTTTAAAATTCCCAGCGTTTATTGGATATAAATTCATAACTCGCAAAATACTAAAAGCAACTCATTTACTCAAAAGCTATAACAATTTATTAAGAGTGTTGTAAAAGGATGTTAGGAGCATTCTTGTTTTAAAGGTTTTATTTATTAATTTAACAAAAATATTTTTTTGTATGCTTGAGTTAGCAGGAATTATTATTCTAGGAATATTAGCACAATGGTTTGCATGGAAACTAAAGATTCCAGCTATTCTTCCGTTAATTTTAATAGGACTTTTAGTAGGGCCAATTGCTGCTGAATTTTTATCTGATGATGGCTCAAAATGGATTGAACCCATCTGGAATGGAGAAAATGGATTATTTCCAGGAGAAGGTCTTTACTATTTTGTGTCCTTAGCCATTAGTATTATACTTTTTGAAGGTGGTTTAACTTTAAAGCGTTCTGAAGTTAAAAATGTAGGACAAGATATCACAAAACTTATTACAGTTGGAGCTATTGTTACCTTTTTTGCTGGAGCATTAGCAGCACATTATGTGTTTGATTTAACCTGGCAAATATCGTTTTTGTTCTCAGCTTTAATTATTGTTACTGGACCAACAGTTATTACTCCAATATTAAGAAACATTCCACTAAAAAAAGATGTTTCTGCAGTATTAAAATGGGAAGGGATTTTAATAGACCCTATAGGTGCATTAGTAGCGGTTTTGGTATTTGAGTTTATTAGTGTAGAAGGTGATTCTGGATTTACTAAAACAGCATTAATAGAGTTTGGAAAAATTGTTTTATTTGGAACAACCTTTGGTTTTACTTTTGCACACGCACTTGCTTTTGCTATTAATAAAAAATTTATACCACATTACCTTTTAAATGTGGTTTCATTATCTGTGGTATTATTAGTATATGTTGAATCTGAAATTTTTGCACATGAATCTGGGTTACTTGCTGTAGTTGTTATGGGAATGGTTTTAGGAAACAGTAAGCTGGACAACTTAAAGGAACTGTTGTACTTTAAAGAGTCTTTAAG
>JABDPN010000123.1 GCA_013042715.1 Flavobacteriaceae bacterium
TGTGTCTTTAGCAGCAGAGCAGCTACATATGTGGAATGAAGAAATAACCATGGAGAATATTATGGATGACTCTTCAGAATTTACTTTGTTTGCGCGTTCAATCATTGAGTTTTCAAATTATACTAAATCTCAAAAACAGAATGGATTAAATTTTTCATGGAAGGTTTATAATGAAGATTTACATGGTACAGTTCCGTTACCATCAATAAGAGATGGGCTGATATTTCTTTTTGAATGGTATCAGTTTAAATCTCCGCAAAAATATAATAATCCAGAAACCCCTTTAGAAGAATTGGTTTCGCTATTGAAGGAGCAGGAACAAATCTATACCGAACATTTTGGTGTTCCCACTGCACCAATGATAGACGAAATGTTAAATGGCTATGGCTACATGAATATGCAAATGGGACAACCTAAGAAGGCGTTCATGTTTTTTGAAATGAATATTAAGTATAATCCAACAAGTGCAAATGCTTATGATTCGATGGCTGAGTATTATGAATCTCAAAACGACAAAGAGAATGCCTTAAAATACTTAAACAAGGCCTATGAAATAAGTGGTGACGATTACTATAAAGAAAGAATTGAAGCTCTAAATAAAAAATAACAAAAAGGCTAGCAATGTATATAAGCCATACCCTTCGGGAAACGGCCCTTATACCAACCGATAAACGACAATATCAAAAAAGCACAGAAAAATCTGTGCTTTTATAAATAATTAAAATGTTACTATTTAAATCTTAAACGTCATTACAGGAAGCGACGAGTGATTTACTATATCTTCTCCAATACTTCCAGAAAAGAAATGCGTTACTCCTGTCCTACCATGTGTAGGAATAGCAATAAGGTCTGCTCCTATTTTATTAGCATAATTTACAACACCTTGTTCTACTGTATAATCTGCTTGGTAAGCTACATTATTTAAACTTTCTAAATTGCCATCTGCAGTTTGTAAGAATTCTGCAATACGCTTTTCTATTTCAACAGTACTTCTAAAGTTTTCGTTTGGTAAGTTTACATAGAGCATTTTAAGTTTAGAACCCAGTTTATTAAATACCTTACAAGCTTTTAAGTATGGCTCTACATTCTCCAAATCGAAATCTGTTGCAAAAACAACATTTTCAAAATTAATATTAACTATTTCATTTTTAACCACTAATACTGGAATTTCTGCGTTTCTCACAACACGTTCAGTGTTAGAACCAACAAAAAACTCTTTAAATCCGCTTGCTCCATGAGAACCCATTATTATTAAATCAGCATCATGTTCTTTAGCTATCTCGTTTACTTCGCTAAATACTTTATATGATTTTACAATTGGCGTAATATCTAAACCATCTAAATAATCTTTTTTTAAAAAATTCTTAAACTTTTTTTCTGCTAATTTAAAATAGAAAAGCATTTTCTGATATTGTACAACATCATCTTCAGTTAGGATAATTTCAGATACTTCTAGCATATGTAATGCGAGTATCATACCATTATTTTTCTTTGCGAGTTTTGCAGCTGCTTTTAAAGCATATTCTGAATGTTTTGAGAAGTCTATGGGAACGATTATTTTTTTCATGATATAGCTGTTTTTGAGTATGTTAATAGCTTAAAATAAGCATTTTTAAGACTAAAATAGCCTCAGGTACCACTATCAAAGTTATAGGAAAAACATAAAATATTCAATGATTAAAATCATGAATACACAAATTGTATTTGTAATTAGAAGAATAATCTTTTAACTTTCCAAACTAATTAAAATAAAATAAATGATGAAAAAGGTATTTACTTTCTTAATTGCACTAGCTACAGTTCTAACTGTTTCATGTAAAAAAGACAAAAAAGAAACAAATGTTGTAGAAGAAGATACAAATGTGACTGTTGAAAAAACTGAAGATGGTGAAGTAAAAAAGCTAACTATAGCTCTAAATGCTAAAAGTAATAGTAATGCAAGTGGTAATATTGTTTTTGTTGAAGAAAATGGAATAGTAACCATGACAGCAATTATAAGTGGTTTATCTGAAGGTATGCATGCCATACATTTACACGAAAAAGCAGATTGTTCTGCTCCAGATGGAACATCTACAGGTGGACACTGGAATCCAACTGGCCAACCTCATGGAAAATGGGGAATGGAAGAAGGTTTTCATAAAGGCGATATCGGTAACTTTGAAGCGAATGCAGATGGTAATGGCACTATTACATTTTCGACAGATCAATGGTGTATTGGATGTGGAGATGAAACCAAAGATATTTTAGGTAAAGCTGTTATCGTTCACGAAGGACAAGACGATTTTGTAACACAACCGACTGGAGCTGCAGGTGGACGTGTAAGTTGTGGTGGTATAATTGAGTAGATTAAAAAACATATAAAATAAAGCCACTTATTTAAGTGGCTTTGTTATTTTTAGTATAGAAAATTAGCACTATGAATCCTTCTGCCAGAGGCTGGATAAAAAAACTTTTAAAAAGTATTGATGCTTTAGACTCTACTCATAAACTGTCTGAAGAAGTTCTATATTTAAAACTAAGGCAAAGTGGTTTTATTTATGGCAGTAATATTTACACAATAAAATCTAGTTTGAAAAATACAGATTTTACGAATGAAGAAAGTTGTAAAATTAATTTATTTCTTGCCTTATTAAATACCTATTATAATGCAAATTCTTCTGAACGTTTTATTGAAAGTGTTATTGGTTTTTACAACACTATTAATGTGCACAAAACCTCTTTGTTTAATGATTTGTTAGGAGGTAGAAATGATGTATATACATTAGAAAAGATCATTCATAAACGCATTCAGATTGACTCTAATGTCTTAACTAAAAACTTTAAATATTTTATTACTAATGCACTTATGTATGTTGATATTTTAGCATATTTCCATTATCTAAATTCTCCTAAAACTTCTGAAGCATATATAAAATCATTAGAAAGCACCATAGAAACTATAGTTTTCAATGCTTTAAATGTAAAACTGAAAAAATCTAAGTACGATAACAGTTTAATTAGACTTCTAGAATCGTCTTTACGTTATCAAAACCATGAGCATATCCCATACCAAACTATAATTACTCACGAACATAATAAACTGGAATCACAATATATATTAGATATCGCGTGTATGGCAACATGGAGTGACCAAATAATTGACGCAAAAGAACATTTGTTTTTAAAACAATTAACAGAAGATCTAAACATACCTCAACAAAAACTGGATGAATCTATAGAGTCTATAAATCAATTCTACACTTCCCATAAAAGCAGTATTGCACTTTTAAGCTCTAAAAATGTTGTAGAGAGTTTTTACCATAATTCCAGCAATATGGTTAAAAAGCTTATTTCCAGAAATAGTAAACGCCTATTAAAAGAGCTTAAGGAAAGTAAGGAATTAGTTAAACTTATATCGCACTCTACAGTTAGAGATTTAACCATAGAAGAACAAAAAAAGATAAATGCTCAACTTTTAGATTTGTTTAAATCTGTGCCAAGTTTTGCAATTTTTATGCTTCCTGGAGGTGCATTACTATTGCCTTTGTTTATAAAATTTATACCTAAACTCCTGCCTTCTGCATTTGACGATAACAGAATTGAAGATGAAGAATAGTGTTTATTCTATGAATACAAAATCAAAAATATAATTGGAATTATAATACCTAATGCAGTATAAATCCCTCCTCGTCCACGTATTCCTTTTTTACCTTTAACCATAAAGAATGATGTAACAGCAAACAAGATTAATGCTGCTGCAAAAGCATCAGAGAACCATGTCCATATTCTATTGGGATTATAATGCAAAAAATTAGATTCGTAAATAATAGGTCTACGCTTTAGATATTCTACTTCACCTTGTCCAGAATTTAAATTTACAACTACAGAAGATCCACCTTTTAAAAATACTTTTAAGGTGTTTTTATTTTTGTAATAATGTTTTTTGTAATTCTTTCTATTGTCTACTTTATCTAGTAATAATTTAATGTTGTTTTCTACATTATCATTATTTTCCAGATTTATTGAGGTTGTAAACTGTTTTAAGGTAACGGAATAATTAGGATTCCAATCACTCATGTGATTTAAGGCAATTCCCGAAATTCCATAAATGATTGAAGTCCCAATAAAAAAGTAGCCAATATCTCTGTGAAGTATTCTACTCCACTTACGCCAAAATTTCATTTTAAGCATAAGGCAACTACTCTAATTCCGTATGCGAAACGTATTGTAAAGAATAATATGAAATATGATCTGTATTATTCTCTTTCATAAAGTCTCTATACTCTTTTATGTGTTGTTTTTTTGCTTCGAATTGCTCGTCATTAGATTTACCTTCAGAATGACTTTTTATGTTATCCTCTTCCATTTGTAAACAAGTAGACTCATCTATAACTTCTTCTAGCACAACACCATTTAAGTTAATTTCACTTCCTACTAAAGCTTCATCAAAACGCTCGTCTGAAACAACATGAACATCTGCTTCGTCTGTAACTAACAGTAATTTTTTTCCACCATGTTTACATACATGGTCTACAATACCCTTAACAGCAACTTCTTTACCCACATATTCTCCTGCTTTATCATCAAATTCTGCAATAGCTAATAAAGGTGTTTCCACAACCTCGTTTACAACTTCTGTTGTAGTTTCATCAGTTTTTTTCTCTTCTGTTTTACATGCTGTAAAAGCAATAACAAGAATTAATGCAATAATTATATTTTTCATATCTAAAAAATTTGGTGTTTAAAATTGATTGATAAAAGTAAGTGAGATATCACTTTTGAACTATGACATTAATCAGTTAAAATGGTTTTTTGTTTATTGAAGTTGTATTTTGCTGGAAAGCTTTATTTTTACAAAATGGGACTAACAAATAACGATATTTTTAAAAAGCTAAGAGTAGCACATAAATTAACAGACAAAGACATAGTAGAAATATGTGCTTTGGTAGATTTTAGAATCAGTAAAAGTGAATTAGGTGCATTTTTCAGGAATCCGAGTCATCCAAAATTTATGGAATGTGGTGACCAAATCTTACGTAATTTCTTGAATGGTTTAATTATTCATTTAAGAGGTCCAATGCCAGAAAAAAAGAAAACGAGTTAATCCAACCAGTTTTTAAAATCCTTAACACGTTCGCGAGCGACAATTACATCTTGTTCGGTATAAGATTTAAGTTTCAATTGTAGTCTGGAGTTTGTATAACTAATTATATCTTTTATTGCATTGATATTGATATAGAACTTTCTATTTATACGATAAAACGTTTGAGGTTCCAACTCCTCTTCTAATTGTTCTAAGGTTAGGTCTATAAGATAGTTTCTCCCTGAACTAGTATGTAAATACGTGCCTTTGTTTTCGCTGTAAAAACACTCGATTTCATCTATGTTCACAAGCTTTATATGCTGACCAACTTTTACTGAGAAACGTTTTTTGTATTCACGTTCTAAAGGATTAACTAAAAGGTTTTTAATATCATTAAAGTCTAATGTAACCGATTGTTGTTTAGGTAAACGTTCTTTATATTTTTCTACAGCAATTTTAAGTTCGTCTTCATCTATAGGTTTAAGCAAATAATCAATACTATTTAGTTTAAACGCTTGAAGTGCATATTCGTCGTAAGCAGTTGTGAAAATCACAGCAGATTTGATTTCAATTTCTTCAAAAATTTGAAAAGATAAACCATCGCTTAACTGAATATCTAGAAAAATGAGATCTGGATGAGTATTGTTTTTAAACCATTCTAACGACTCTTCTACAGAATGCAACATTGTTTCTACTTCCATATCTAAACCTTTTAATAAGCGCTGTAAACGTCTAGCAGAAGGCTTTTCGTCTTCAATAATAATAACTTTCATATATTAAAAAATTATTCCCAAAGTTTGGTGTTGTCTTCTTCCATGTACTCTTTTACTTTCTTGTCTTCCCATTTCTTACTAAATAAGAATCTTCCTTTAAAAGTTGTCCAAGCATGAATTATTATAAAAATTCCCCAAACAACTATTGTTGTCCAATTTAATAAAACAATCGCTTTTTTGTATTCACCATCTTCAATTATTAATAGATTCCAAACTACTAAGCTTAATACAACAATATATCCTGCAAGATGTATATAGAAAATTTTAAGTTTATTAACTCTTTTCTTAGCATCTTCAAATTGTTTTTGTTTTGATTTTTGTTTAGACATCACTATTCGTATTTTCGTTGTTGTTCTTCATCTTTCGCCATGTATTCTTTTATTTTACGTTCTTCCCAGTTTTTTCCAAAAATTAAGTCTTTTCCAAATACACTCATGTAATGAAAAAACAAACCAATTCCCCAAAAAATAGGAGTTGCAAAAGTTCCAAAGTGCCAAAAACTACCAGAGTTAATACCTATTAGTAGTATTAAAAATATATTTATAATAAAATAAACAGCAGCATGCCAATAAAATCCTTCCATGTCTTTAACGCGTTTTTGTGCTCTTAAATAAGCTTCTTCTCTTCTATAATCATACTTAGGATGATTTTCGTTGTAAGGTTCTATATTATATTTTTCCATGATATTGTTTTTAAAAATTATTTCCAATTGTTTTCTTCTTCTTCTTCACGCATAAATTGTTCAATTTTTCTGCGTTCCCAATTTCTTCCAAATACACTATTCCCTACAAATACTTTGTAAGCGTGGATGGACAATCCAATTCCCCATCCAAACATTGGAAACCAAAACCATTGAAAACCTGAATATGTATACATATTTACAAAGTATAGAAATGGAATGACTAAGCAATACGAAATTAGATTGTAATAAAACTCTTTTAATTCTTCTACATGTTTACGTGCTCTTACGTAACTGTCGTCTAGTTGTGATGTTGATTTTGTTCTCATAATTGATACTTGTTTTGTAAGCATAGGTATTGCTACTGCAAAACTGTTTGCATGTTGATTGATTTTTACTTGTCTATTTGTAAGTAGTGCATAACGTTGCTTAATATTGCTTAAGCCTACTCCACTACTCTTTTTAATTATTTGTTTAGGTTGTAAATTGTTCTCTACTATTAGATTGCCATTTAATTCGTGAATTTTAATATGTAATGGTTTAATACTAGTAACTACGTTGTGTTTTACAGCATTCTCTAAAAGTAACTGTAAAGATAATGGTACGACTTTACTTTCTGGGTTTGTTGCTTGTTCTGGGTTTTCAAAAATGATACTATCTTCAAAGCGCATTTTAAGTAAAGACATGTACGTTTTAGCAAATCTCAACTCCTCATCTACAGTTACTAAGTCTTTATTTTTTTGTTCTAAAACATATCGGTAGACTTTAGATAAAGCTGTTGTAAAATCTTGAGCGCTTTCTGGATTTTCATCGATTAAACTCGATAGAACATTTAAACTATTAAATAGAAAATGAGGATCTAACTGGTTTTTTAAAGCATCAAACTTTGCACTTGCAGTTCCAGCAATTACCTTTTGTTCTTTTATCTTGTTTTTTTGCTGCTCTTTGTAAAAAAAGAAAGCATGGAAAATTAAAGATATTGCTAATGTTATAGCTATAGAAATGTAATAAAACTCAACACGTTCTGTGTTTAAAAATTGTTCCCAAGAGTTTTGTTCTATTCCTGTTCTATGGAAAGCACGTATTACAAATAAAGTTGTTACAGTTACAACAACAGAACCTAAAAATCCTAAAATATATCTATACTTTTTAAAGCGCTCCCATTTTACTTTGTGATATACATAATCAAAGAAATAAGCATTTACTAAACATAATGGAACGGAATACATAATGTAGAAACCTAATAATAGAAAGAAGTTGATACTAAAATCTATACTTCCAGAGTTAAAATATCTAATAAGCTGATCAACTATTAGTAGTATAAATCCTATTATAATTCCTATACCTATATTTCTTAATAATCCTTTCATAAAAATGATGTTAGTTTTCTAAAAGTAGTAAAACTTCTCAGCAAAGATGAATATAAGATTCAAAGATTTAAAAACAGAACGACTCAATTGTTATTTTCTAAAGACGAACTGTAATTCTTATAAGTTATTTGTAATTTTTAATATTGAAAAATAGTAAATCTAATAGAAATCTTTTTAAATACTACAGGAAGTGTTTTTATGTAAAGTGATGTAATATATGTAGATATTACTCATGTCGATTTACTATATATAAATTTGATTATCCCTGAAGAAAATAGAGATATTAAAAAAGATTATAATAAACTCTACAACCCACATTGTATATTTATTTATTATACAGCGTATCCCACCTAAACAAAACGTTTAGATAATAAATTGAGTAATCTATTATTGATTATCTAATTTAAAACTTATTGGAATACTGTACGGTACTTTTACATTTCTACCGCGTTGTTTCCCAGGAACCATTTTTGGTAGTTTACTTAT
>JABDPN010000125.1 GCA_013042715.1 Flavobacteriaceae bacterium
AACGCAAAGGAACATATTCTAATTTTTGTGAAAAACCTAAAGCAACTTCAAAAGGTAAAGACTCATTTTGTCCAGCATAAGTAGTTATTTGCATTCCTGCATTTCTAACAACTAAAGCTGCATTAAATTCTAAATTTTCATTCATGTAAATAATTCCAGCATCAAAAGCAAAACCTAGGGATGAATACTGTTCTAATTTTGAAGTTATCAATTTTACATTTGCTCCAGCGTAAAAATCTGTATAGCCAATTTGTCTGGCATGTCCAAATGATAAAGCTGCTTCGTTTCCAGTAAATGTTCCTGTAGATATTCCATTTTCATCATAACCATCAAAACTTCCATAATTAATATAATTAATACCAATATGGAATGTTTGTTTTCTTCTATCTAAAGTATATGCATAAGCAGCAGTGCCATAACTTATTCCGCCTAAATAACTAGAATAATTAACAGCTAATTGATTATCCATATCCCAATTAATTGTTGCTGGATTGGATAACGCTTGGGTCACATCATAATCAACATTAGTAAAAACTTTACCCCCAAGTGCAGCTTGTCTTGGAGAAGCTACTAAATTTAGAAATTGGTATGTAGATTCGCCTCCAGTTTGCGAATACATCACAAATGAAATGAGAGAGAATATTACTGAAAGGCTTTTCTTCATTTGGCTGCAAAATAACTAAATCTATCTTAAAACGATTACTAGATTGTTTTATTTTTATTTATACAAAAAAACCTCATTTTCATGAGGTTCTTAGTTATAATGTTTTAGCTTTTCTGACTTTCTGCTTGGTAACAGCAATATCTATTAATTCGCTCATATCTGTAACATAATGGAATTTTAGTCCTTTTAAATAATCATCTTTAATTTCATTGATGTCTTTTTCATTGTCTTTGCAAAGTATAATCTCTTTTATTTTTGCTCGTTTAGCTGCTAATATCTTTTCTTTAATTCCACCTACTGGAAGTACTTTTCCTCTAAGTGTAATTTCTCCTGTCATAGCTATACTTTTCTTTACTTTACGTTGTGTAAATAAGGATACAAGTGATGTTAACATAGTTACTCCAGCACTTGGACCATCCTTAGGAGTTGCTCCTTCTGGAACATGAATGTGTACGTTATATTGATTAAACACTTCTGGTTTGATACCAAAACTATCTGCATTAGCTTTAATATATTCCATAGCTATCGTTGCAGACTCACGCATGACTTTACCTAAGTTACCTGTGATGGTCATACTGCCTTTACCTTTAGATAAAATAGATTCTATAAATAATATATCTCCACCGACTCTGGTCCAAGCTAAACCTGTTACGACTCCTGCAACATTATTATTTTCGTATTTGTCACGCTCTAACTTTGGAGCACCAAGAACTTCAATGATATCTGTATTAGATATTATTACATCATATTCATCTTCCATTGCAATATTCTTAGCAGCATAACGAACCATTTTAGCAATTTGCTTTTCTAAACCTCTTACACCTGATTCTCTAGTATAACCCTCAACAATTTTTTCTAATTGACGCTTACCAATTTTTAAATCTTTTGAAGTTAAACCATGCTCCTTTAATTGTTTTGGTAATAAGTGACGTTTTCCTATTTCTACTTTTTCTTCAATAGTGTAACCTGTTACATTTATAATCTCCATTCGGTCAAGTAATGCAGGCTGAATAGTTGATAAACTGTTTGATGTTGCTATAAACATAACTTTAGAAAGATCGTAACCCATTTCTAAGAAATTATCATAAAACTCAGAATTTTGTTCTGGATCTAGAACTTCTAACATTGCGGAAGAAGGATCACCTTGATGCGAATTAGATAATTTATCGATTTCATCTAAAACAAAAACTGGATTTGATGTACCTGCTTTTTTAAGTGATTGTAAAATTCTCCCAGGCATAGCTCCAATATATGTTTTTCTGTGGCCTCTAATTTCTGCTTCATCACGTAACCCGCCAAGCGACATTCTAACATATTCTCTACCTAAAGCTTCGGCTATGGATTTTCCTAAAGATGTTTTTCCAACTCCTGGGGGTCCATAAAGACACAGAATTGGAGATTTCATGTCGTTGCGAATCTTAAGTACAGCTAAATACTCAATTATTCTGCGTTTTACATCGTCTAATCCATAATGGTCTCTATCTAGAATTTTTTTAGCACGTTTTAAATCAAAAATATCATCACTATAATCTTCCCAAGGTAATTCTAAAAATAAATCTAAGTAATTACGCTGTACCGAATATTCTGCAACTTGAGGATTCATACGTTGCATTTTAGCAATTTCTTTATCAAAATGCTTTGCGACTCTTTCGTTCCACTTTTTAGATTTAGCTTTTACTTTCATTTCTTCAACCTCTTCCTCGTAACTCACGCCACCAAGTTCTTCTTGTATGGTTTTCATTTGCTGATGAAGAAAATACTCTCGTTGTTGCTGATTTAAGTCGCTTTGTACTTTAGATTGTATATCGTTTTTCAGCTCTAATTTCTGAAATTCGATATTCATGAATTTTAAGGTTTCTAGGGCACGTTCTTGTAAATCGTTTATCTCTAACAAACGTTGTTTCTCTTCAACTGAAAGATTCATGTTAGAAGACACAAAGTTTATCATAAACGAGTTGCTTTCAATATTTTTAATAGCAAAGGATGCTTCTGTAGGAATATTTGGGCTTTGCTTTATAATCTGTAATGCCAAGTCTTTGATGGCCTCTATAGTTGCTAAAAACTCATCGTTTGTTTTTTCTGGTGTAGTCTCTGGAACCTCATTTATAGTTGCATTCATATAAGGTTCTTCAGTAATGACTTCCGAGATTTGAAAACGCTTTTTACCTTGAATGATAACTGTTGTATTGCCATCTGGCATTTTTAACACTTTTAAAATTCGTGCTACAGTTCCTGTTGGGAAAATATCTTTTGCAATTGGATCTTCTACACTCTCGTCTTTTTGTGCTACAACTCCTATAATTTTTCCAGATTTATTTGCATCATTTATTAATCGAATTGATTTATCACGTCCTGCAGTTATAGGAATCACTACACCTGGAAACAATACTGTATTTCTTAAAGATAATATTGGTAACGTTTCTGGTAACGATTCTTTTTTTATTTCTTCTTCATCTTCAGAAGTCATTAACGGAATTAATTCTGAATTCTCATCGAAATCCTGTAATGACAAACTGTCAAGATTAGTTATTTTTGAAAATGCCATATGCTTTTTAGGTCATTCTGTCAGCAAAAGACAGAATTATTTTTATATCAATTTATGCTTTCTTTTTAATTTATTCCTCAATTCTAAGTAATTACACCATTTAAGAAATATTTACTATAAACATTGGTCAATTGTTGTGCCATTATAAAATTAGTAAAACAAAATTCTAAAAGATTTTTTATTATAACTGTAACAAAGTAAATTTAGTATCATCTTTAATGTAAACAATTGTTTTTTTGAATCTAACCAAACCAAATATTGAAGAACTAATTGAGCTTTGTAAAGCTGGTAACCAAAAAGCACAACTAGAGGTGTACAATAGATATTTTAATGCTATGTATAATACATCTCTCAGAATAGTAAAAGATACTGCAGAAGCAGAAGATATTATGCAAGATTCATTTCTTGCAGCTTTCACAAAGCTAGATAGGTTAAAAGATATTTCAACATTTGGAGCTTGGTTAAAAAGAATTGTAATAAACAACAGTATATATCATTACCAAAAGAATGGTAAATACGACAACGTTCCTTTAGAAAATGTTCTTTATAAAGTAGAAGATTCTAATAATGTTTCTGAATCCAATGATCTATCTAAACTTAAAGCTCAAGAAGTATTAAGCACGATGAATCAATTAAAAAACAACTATAGAATAGCATTAAGTCTTCACTTAATTGAAGGATATGATTATGAAGAAATAAGTGAAATAATGAATATTTCATATGCAAATTGCAGGACTACTATATCAAGAGCAAAAGAAAGTTTAAGAAAAAAAATTCAGCCTTTGGCTAATTATTAATAAAATGGAAAACGAAAACATAAATACACTATTTAAAGATCTTGAAGGTCAATTTGATATAGAATCTCCAAATTCTGGTCATGAAGAAAGATTTTTAAACAAACTAGAAAACTCTAGCAAAGTAGTTAATATTAATAGAAAACGTAATATCTGGAAACCTTTTACAGCTGTTGCAGCTTCTATAGTTTTAATGATTTCAGTATTTACATTCACACAGAACAGCAATACAGTTTCAGATCTTGCAAGTGTATCTCCAGAAATGGCAACAACACAGGAATTTTTTACTAATACAATAGCTTCAGAATTAGAAAAAATTGATGAAGTAAAATCTCCAGAAACACAAATTATTGTTGATGATGCTATACTTCAGATTTCATTTCTAGAAGAACAATATCAGAAATTAAAAATAGATTTATCAGAAAGTGGAAATGATAATCGTGTAATTTTTGCAATGATTTCTAACTTTCAAAGTAGAATAGAAATTTTACAAAGTGTTATAGAACAAATAGAGAATTTAAAACAATTAAAAAACGATAATAATGAAAACAGCATTGAAATTTAAATCCATTTTAGCTTTGATATTACTTCCAGCTTTTGTTTTAGCATCAAATGGAACAATTAAAGGAAAATACAAAAAGCAAAAAACCTATCACGAAGAGTTTAGTGTTAATTCAGATGCTCTTGTAAAGATTAAAAACAGTTATGGAAATCTAGACATCGTTACTTGGACAGAAAACCGTGTTGTGATAGATGTAACCATTACTACTAGCGGAAATAATGAAGAAAAAGTAGAACGAAAACTTGAAGATATTTATGTAGAGTTTGAAAATAACTCCTCTCTTGTTTATGCAAAAACACGTTTTTCTAAAAGTGGAAAATCATGGTGGAGTTGGGGAAACAACAATGTAAACATGAATATCAATTATGTTGTAAAGATGCCTATTACCAATAATGTTGATTTAAGTAATGACTATGGAAGTATTAATCTTGATAAATTAGAAGGTCATGCAAAAATAGATTGCGATTATGGTAAAATTACAACCAAAGAACTAATGGCTGAGAACAATGACATTAACTTTGATTATACTAGCAATTCGTATTTTGAATATATTAATAGTGGAAGCATAAATGCAGATTACAGTGGTTTTACTGTTGGACAAACTAAAAATCTAGATGTAAATGCAGATTACACAAATTCTAAAATTGAAATTGCAGAAAATGTAAGTTACAAATGCGATTACGGTTCTATAGGAATTGATAAAGTTAATTCAGTATCTGGTAATGGTGATTACCTAACAGTAAAAATTGGAGATGTTTATAAAAATGTAACTATTAGTGCAGATTATGGTTCTTTAAAAATTAAAAACATGACAGCAAATGCTGGAAGTATTAACATAGAATCTGACTATATGAAATCAACTATTGGTTATTCTCCAGGTTACAGTTTCAATTTTAATATCGATCTAGATTATGCATCTCTAAATAATGCAGACGACTTTAATTTTACAACTAAGAATAGTAAGTCCAGTTCTAAGAAGTATATAGGTTACTATGGTGATGCGAATTCTACTAATAATATATTAATAAACTCAGATTATGGGAGTGTAACCTTTAAAAGGAATTAAAACTATAAACATCAAAAAAAGCCACTCGTTTAGTGGCTTTTTTTATTATATATTATCGATTAGTATGTAATATCGATAACTCCAGATGTTAGGC
>JABDPN010000134.1 GCA_013042715.1 Flavobacteriaceae bacterium
ACCTAAAAGCGTCTTAGCCTTAAAGATATTAGCTAAAACTATTGATGTATCTCTTGCATGATATCGTGGAGCAGGATCAAATTGTTTATAAGACAGCTCGTGTTCTTCGTCTACAATAATTAATCCCAAATTATTAAAAGGCAATAACACAGAAGAACGAGCTCCTAATATTAGTTTTGCCTTGCTAGAATTATTTAAAACATTGTTCCAAACTTCTACACGTTCGTGTAATGAATAACGTGAATGATACACTGAAATCTGATTTCCAAAATAATTTTGTAATCGTGTTACCAATTGAGACGTTAAGGCAATTTCTGGCACTAAATACAGTACTTGTTTTTCTTCTTTTAAAACAGCTTCAATAAGCTTGACATAGATTTCAGTTTTTCCAGAAGATGTTACACCTTTTAAAAGTGTAACGTTTTGAATTTTATAACTTTTAGTTATTTCACTTAAAGCATTTTCTTGACTTATATTTAGCTGTTTTGATGATTGTTTATCTGAATTCTCAAACAAAACACGATCTGTTTGTAAGTAATATTCCTCTAGAATTGACTTATCAATCAATGCTTTTATTTGTGCGGAAGAAGCTTGACTTAGCTTTAGTAATTCTGAAACTTTTATTGGTTTCTTGCTTTGTGAAGCTAATGTAAAATAACTCAATATAATCTGAGATTGCTTAGGTGCTCTTTTAAGCTTTTCCAACAACCCATTTAATTGTTCTTCACAATCATAATTTTCATGAATCTTAACATAACGAATAAGCTTTGGTTTGTATTTCTGGTAAAGGGTTTCTTCAATAGCGATAACATATTTATCAATTAATCGTTTTAAAACAGGTAAGACGTTTTTTAAATCAAGAATATTACAAATGTCATCTACTTTTAAACTCGATTGATATTGTAAAGCTTCCACAACAAGAAATTCATCGTCCTTTAAGGTAGAATCTTCTATTTCCTGTTCAGAATTAAGTTTTATAATGGATTCGCTTTCTAACAAGAATGCACTTGGTAGAGCTGCTCTAATAACTTCTCCTAAAGTACACATATAATAACTAGACATCCATGACCACAATTGTAATTGGGTTTCAGCTACTATTGGCTTATCATCTAAAATCTGATGGATATCTTTTGCTTCGTACTTTTCTGGTGAATTATGATGAAAATTATACACTAATGCAGTATAAATCTTTCTTTTTCCAAAGGGAACTGCAACACGAATACCTTTCTTTAAAAATTCAAATTCGGCTTTAGTAACACGATAAGTAAATAAGCGTTCTAAAGGAATAGGAAGTATGACATCAATAAAATACGCTGTTTCTTGCATCTTAAGCTTGTTGACGTTTTAATTGATTTAAAGATGCATTTAACTCATGACCTAACAAAAGTATATTAGAGTTTAACCATAAGTAAAAAAGTAATATCAATAAAGCTCCAATAGAACCATAAAGCTCGTTGTATTTTGAGAAATTTTCAATGTAAACACCAAAGAGATAAGACGTTAACAAAATAAGTAAAGTTGTAAATAATGCTCCAATTGAAAAGAATCTTGAATGCCTTCCTTCTTTTGTTCCAAAGTAATACAATGTTGCCGTAGCAACGTAAACCATAATGGTTGCAAATAAGTACTTAGACAACATGATCCAGAACAATCCAGTATCTGAAGCATCTATCTCTTCGCCACTTAATTGCTCATACAATGGTGTAACAATATATATTTGCGAATATCCCAAAACACCAACCGTTACAACTACTAAAAACGCCAGAATTAAAGCTACTCCAAGTGCATATAAGTATTGTTTAAAAACACCTCTTGTTAGCTGATCGTGATACGAATGCTCAAACCCAGAAAATACTGCACTTACACCATTTGCCATTAAAAACATGGATAACAAGAATACAGTTGATAACAAACTCCCTTGAGATGTTGTTGTAATATTTTCAAAAATATTATGATTGAAAAATTCCGAAGTCTGAGGTGGTAAAAACGTATCTAAAAAGGATAAAAACTGTTCCTGAAAACCTTCAAAAGGAATAAAAGGAATAATGATAATTATAAATAGTAAAAATGGAAATATTGCAGTGAAGAAGCTAAAAGCAATAGCACTTGCACGTGTGGTTAAAGCACCTTCAACAATACCAATAATGTACATTTCTAGTAGGTCATAGATGGATAAACCTTCAAATCCTGGTAGTTTAATTTTCTTTAAAAATCTAACTATAAGATTTAAAACAGGAATTTTATCAAGTTTATCCTCTACGTGTTTTGTCATTTATACTGCTTTTAAGCTTAAATCCATATTATATACCGAATGCGTTAAAGCGCCACTTGAAATATAATCTACTCCACATTTTGCGTATTGTCTAATGGTTTTTTCTGTAATACCTCCAGAGGATTCAGTTTGGCATATATCTCCTATTAATGCAACAGCTTCTCTGGTGTCATCGTAATTAAAATTATCTATTAATATACGATGAATACCATCACTCTTTAAAATTTCTTTTATTTCGTTTAAATCTCTGGCTTCAACAATAATCTTTAAATCTCTGTTTGTATTTTTTAAATATTGCTGAGTTTTATCTATAGCGTTGGTAATACCTCCAGCAAAATCTATATGATTGTCTTTAAGCATAATCATATCGTACAATGCAAATCTATGGTTCTCTCCTCCTCCAATGGATACAGCCCATTTTTCCAGAGCTCTAATTCCTGGAGTAGTTTTTCTAGTATCCAAGATTTTTGTACTTGTACCTTTTAATAAATCGACAAAGAATTTAGTTTTAGATGCAATAGCACTCATACGCTGCATGGCATTAAGTACGAA
>JABDPN010000142.1 GCA_013042715.1 Flavobacteriaceae bacterium
CAGCTCCTGTGACTTTAACACGATGAATCTTAGATTTTACTACTTGAATTTGCATTTTGCAAAGATAATTAATTTAGCGCTATATTATCAATTAATCTTATTTCGCCTGCATAAGCTGCGATAAAAGCGCGATATTTTTTGTTTTTTGATTTTCTTTTTATTGGTTTTAAGGTTTTAATATCTGCTATAGTAAAATATTCTAATTTTAATAAATCCTGTTCAGCAAATTGGCTTACAACCCATTCCGTAACTTTAGCTGCACTTTTTGTGCCAAATTTTTTCTTGGCAGCTTTTAATATTCTATATATAAAAGGGGCTGCTTTTTTGTGCTCAGGTTTTAAGCGTTCGTTTCTTGAACTCATTGCTAATCCTGAAGTTTCTCTATGTATTTTGCAACCTACTATATTAACTGACAATTTGTGCTTTTCTACTAACTTTCTAATGATTTGTAACTGTTGAAAATCTTTTTCACCAAAATATGCATTATCTGGTGTAACTATCTCAAACAAGCGTTTTACAATTGTACCAACGCCATTAAAGTGTCCATCTCTAAATTCACCTTCCATCTCATTTTCTAATCCATCAAAATCAAATTTTGTTGATGTTACATTATTCTTATATATATCTTCAACAGTAGGTGCGTATACAATAATTTTTTTGTCAGATACTTCTTTTAGCAATTCTACATCTCGTTCTAAAGTTCTAGGATATTTTTCAAGATCTTGACTGTTGTCAAATTGTGTTGGATTTACAAAAACACTAACAAAAACAATATTGTTTTCGCTTAAAGCTTTTTTCACTAAAGAAATATGTCCTTTGTGTAAAGCTTCCATAGTAGGAACAAAACCAATTGTTTTCCCAAGTAATTTATACTCAGAAACAAGGCTAGAAATTATATTTTTTGAATTGACAATTTTCACATTAACAAAAATTAACAGCTTGCAAACTTAATATATTAAGGCTAATCTGCATAAATTTTTGTAATTTTGCAGGGTTTTTATTTTTAAAACCAATATAGCTAATAACATATGAAGGATAAGAGAATATTATATGTGTCGTCTGAAGTTGTACCATATTTACCAGAAACTGAAATTTCATCCATGTCTTTTGAAGCTCCAAGAATGGTAAACAAACAAGGAGGGCAAATAAGAATATTCATGCCAAGGTATGGAAACATTAACGAAAGAAGGCATCAATTGCACGAAGTTATAAGATTATCTGGTATTAATCTTGTTATTAATGATTTAGATATGCCTCTTATTATTAAAGTGGCATCGATACCAAAAGAAAGAATTCAGGTGTATTTTATTGACAACGAAGAATACTTTAAACGAAAAGCCACATTAACTGATGAAGAAGGAAATTTATTTCCAGATAATGATGAACGTTCAATATTTTTCGCAAAAGGTGTAATAGAAACTGTTAAAAAATTAAACTGGGCTCCAGATATAATTCATGTTCACGGATGGCTAGCTTCGTTATTACCTTTATACTTAAAAGAATATTACAAAGACGAGCCTTTATTTACAAATAGCAAAATAGTCACTTCTTTATACAATCAAAGTTTTGATGATACGTTAAATGAAGAAATGATTAATAAAATAAAATTTGATAACATATCTGAAGAAGCCATAACAACCTTAGTTAAACCTTCTTACTCAAATATAATGAAGGTTGCTATTGATTATTCTGATGCATTAATTATTGGATCTGAAGAAATTCCTTCAGAATTAGAAAAACATCTAGAAAACAGTAATAAACCTACTTTAGATTATCAAGGATTAGATACTTTCGCTGAAGCTTATACAGCCTTTTACAATAAAGTATTAAGTTAGTTTAAATCAAACATGAAAAATACTAAAATGAATATAAAGCACTTTGCCTTATTAGTCTCTTTTTTACTAGTTTTTGTCAGTTGTGATAAAGAGTATGCAAGTTTAGATACAGATATAATTAATAACGAAAATGCAGATAATTTTTCTACAGATATTGAAGAATATCCAGTTATTACTCATACAAAAAAAATTAGCCCATTTGCATCTAACACTTTGCCAAATAATTTATTAGGGTATTACAATCATTCAATATATGGAAGTTCTACTGCTAATGTTGTAGCACTAGTAGCTC
>JABDPN010000144.1 GCA_013042715.1 Flavobacteriaceae bacterium
AAAGAAAAAATTGCTTCAAAAAACCCATATAGAAAATGGTTAAATGAACAATTAGTTCATCTTAGTGATGTTCCGTATAACAAGCTTCCAACAAACTACGATGAAGAAGCGCTAAATAAAAGACAAACTATTTTTGGTTATACCAAAGAAGACATTAATACACTAATCTTACCAATGGCAAAAACTGCAAAAGAGCCAATTGGTTCTATGGGAAATGATACACCTATTGCAGTATTGTCGGAACGTCCTCAATTGTTGTTCAATTACTTTAAACAATTGTTTGCTCAAGTTACTAATCCACCATTAGATGGTATTCGTGAGGAATTAATTACAGATATTAGTTTAACTCTAGGTAAGGATTCTAATCTTTTCGAGATAAAACCGGAACACTGTAAAAAATTAAAAATTAAAAATCCTGTAATTTCAAAGATTGATTTGGCAAAAATTAGAAGTCATAATGCTGCAGGTTTTAAAGCAACAACAGTATCAATCTTATATAGAATAGAAGAAGGTCATAATGGTTTAGAAAGGTCTTTAAAGAAATTACTAAAATCGGTTTCAGAAGCTATTGATGATGGTGCTAATATTATTATTTTATCAGACAGAAATGTAGACGATCAAAATGCTCCAATACCATCTCTATTGGCTTGTTCCTATGTAAATAGTGGCTTACAAGATTTAGGACAACGTTCTAAAATAAGTATAATACTAGAATCAGCAGAGCCTAGAGAGGTACATCATTTTGCAATGTTATTTGGCTATGGAGCAAGTGCTATTAATCCATACATGGTAGATGAAATTATTGAGAAACGATTTAATAGAGGAGAAATAGATGCCGAAACATCAGATTTGGCAGTTAGAAATTATAACAAAGCAATTGGTAAAGGAATCTTGAAGGTGATGAACAAAATTGGGATTTCTACAATGAATTCGTATAGAGGTTCTCAACTTTTCGAATGTATAGGATTAAACACTAATGTAGTTGATAAATATTTTCCAAATACACCAACACGTATTCAAGGGATTGGTTTACATGAAATTGAAAAAGAAATTCACAAACGCTATTCTAAAGCTTATAAAATGAAAAAGATTGCAGGTGATATGGAACTAGAAATTGGTGGTCAATATAGATGGAGACGTAATGGAGAACATCACCTATTCAATCCATTAACTATTGCGAAACTACAGGAATCGGTTAGAAGTAATAAACCAGATACATATAAGGAATATTCTGAGTTAGTAAATGATCAGTCAAAACAACTAATGACCATTAGAGGATTGTTTGAATTTGATAATTATGACCCAATTCCGTTGGATGAAGTAGAACCATGGACTGAAATTGTTAAGCGATTTAAAACAGGAGCTATGTCTTATGGCTCAATTAGTAAAGAAGCACATGAAAACTTAGCAATAGCAATGAACAGAATTGGAGGTAAAAGTAATTCTGGTGAAGGTGGAGAAAATGAAGAACGTTTTTATAAAGATGCAAATGGTGACTGGAAAAACAGCTCTATAAAACAAGTAGCTTCTGGTCGTTTTGGAGTAACATCAAATTATTTGACCAATGCCACAGAGATCCAGATCAAAATGGCCCAAGGTGCAAAACCAGGTGAAGGCGGACAATTACCAGGACCTAAAGTTAATCCTGAGATTGCAAAAACTAGAAATTCAACACCTTATGTTGGTTTAATATCGCCTCCTCCCCATCACGATATTTATTCTATTGAAGATCTATCACAATTAATTTATGATTTAAAATCGGCAAATAGAGAAGCTAGAATTAATGTGAAATTAGTTTCAGAAGTTGGTGTTGGTACTGTTGCTGCAGGAGTTGCAAAGGCTAAGGCAGATGTAATATTAATTTCGGGTCATGATGGAGGGACTGGAGCTTCTCCTTTAACTTCTTTAAAACATGCAGGATTACCATGGGAATTAGGTTTAGCTGAAGCACAACAGGTTTTGGTGATGAACAACTTAAGAAATAGGGTTGTTTTAGAATGTGATGGACAATTAAAAACAGGTCGTGATGTAGCTATTGCGTGTTTATTGGGTGCTGAAGAATTTGGTTTTGCAACAGCACCTTTAGTAGCATCTGGCTGTATCATGATGCGTGTTTGTCATTTAAATACATGTCCAGTTGGAATTGCTACTCAAAATCCGGATTTACGAAAAAAATTCAAAGGGCAACCAGAACATGTTGTTAACTTTATGTATTTCGTAGCAAAGGAGTTAAGAGAGATAATGGCTCAGTTAGGATTTAGAACAGTCGACGATATGGTAGGGCAAGTTCAAAAGCTTAATAGAACAAAAACAATTGAACAATATAAAGCATTTGGATTAGATTTATCTCCAATATTACATAAGGTATCAGTTTCAGAAGATACAAAACTATACAACACAGAAACACAAGATCATAATTTAGATAATGCATTAGATTTTGAAGTAATAGCGAAAGCTCATCCAGCTATTTTTAGAAAAGAAAAAACAACTTTGGATTTTAATATCACTAATGAAGATAGAGCTTTTGCAGCTATCTTAAGTAATGAAATATCCAAAATATATGGAGCTCATGGATTGCCTGAAAATACTCTAAAAGTCAACTTTACGGGTTCAGCAGGGCAAAGTTTTGGTGCATTTGCTACACGAGGATTAACCTTATCAGTAAGTGGTAATACAAATGATTATATAGGTAAAGGTTTATCTGGAGCAAAGCTTATTGTAAAAGTACCTGAAGAAGCTACTATAATACCAGAAGATAACATCATTATTGGTAATGTAGCCTTATATGGTGCAACTTCTGGTGAAGCATATTTCAATGGAAAAGCAGGTGAACGCTTCTGTGTTAGAAATTCAGGAGCTAAAGCAGTTGTTGAAGGTATTGGAGATCATGGATGTGAATATATGACAGGCGGAATTGCTGTTATTTTAGGTGAAGTTGGTAGAAACTTTGGTGCTGGAATGAGTGGTGGAATTGCATATGTTTATAACGACAAACAAACCTTTAAAAAACGTTGTAATTTGGAAGGTTTAAATCTTGATCCTGTTATTTCACCAAATGATGTAGCAGAATTAAGAGCGTTAATAGTAAATCATTATAATTTAACGCAAAGTCCCTTAGCACAACGAATTTTAGAAAACTGGCAATCAGAGTTATCTAAATTTATAAAAGTGCTTCCTGAAGAGTACAAGCAAGCATTAATTAGATTAGAAAGAGAAAACCTTGTAAAATCATAATAAAATGGGAAAGATAACAGGATTTTTAGAATACAAAAGAGAGGTTGAAAAATACGATTCTGTAGAGAATAGAGTCAAAAGTTATAAAGAGTTTACAATTCCTATGGATGAAAAAAACTTGAGTAATCAAGGTGCAAGATGTATGGATTGTGGTATTCCGTTTTGTCATAGTGGTTGTCCATTAGGTAATTTAATTCCAGATTTTAACGATAAGGTTTATAATAAACGATGGAGAGATGCTTCTAGGATTTTACATTCAACAAATAACTTCCCAGAATTTACAGGTCGATTATGTCCAGCACCATGCGAAGAAGCTTGTGTCCTTGGTATTAATGAGGATCCTGTAACAATTGAAAATATTGAAAAAAATATCGTAGAAACTGCTTTTAAAGAGGGTTGGATCTATGCAAAACCACCCGAAACCAGAACTGGTAAAAAGGTAGCAGTAATTGGTTCTGGACCTTCAGGATTAGCAGCAGCCCAACAGTTAAATAGAGCAGGACATTTAGTAACAGTTTTTGAACGTGATAAAAAAGTTGGTGGATTACTAAGGTATGGAATTCCAGATTTTAAATTAGAAAAACAAATTATTGATAGAAGAATTGCCATTTTAAAAGAAGAAGGCATTATTTTTAAAACAGAAGCACACGTTGGCAAAAACATAAAAGCTGATGATTTAAAGAAAGATTTCGATGCTGTTTTACTTTGTGGAGGAGCAACAGAAAGAAGAAATATTCCTATTCCAGGTGCCGATTTAAAAGGTGTTTATCAAGCTATGGATTTCCTAAAGCAAAATAACCAACGAGTAGATGGTATTAAAAATTTTGAAGAAGTAATTCATGCAAAAGATAAAAATGTAATTGTTATTGGTGGAGGAGATACTGGGTCAGATTGTATAGGTACGAGTAACAGACATGGTGCAAAATCTGTAGTAAACTTTGAGATTTTAAGCAAACCTTCAAAAGGTCGTCCTGCACATCAACCTTGGCCATATTGGCCTATGAAATTACGAACAAGTTCGTCTCATCAAGAAGGTGTAGAACGTTTTTTTAGTATATCAACCAAAGAATTTATTGGTGATAAAAAAGGAAATTTGAAAGGATTAAAAACAGTTGAAGTAGAATGGGTTTTTAAGGAAGGAGAAAGACCTCAATTAAAAGAAATTCCTGATACTGAAAAGCAATGGGATTGCGATTTAGTGTTTTTAGCGCTTGGTTTTACTGGCACCGAAAAAACTCTGCCTGAAGCCTTTGGTCTCAAAACAGATTTTAGAACTAATGTAGAAGCATCAACTAGAGATTATAAAACAAATGTATCTGGAGTTTTTGCTGCAGGAGATATTCGTAGGGGACAATCTTTAATAGTTTGGGCAATTTCAGAAGGTAGACAAGCAGCACATCATATGGATAAATTCTTAATGGGAAAATCTAATTTACCATTAAAAGATGATAATGATTTACCAAGAGTTTAGTTAGTTTATAGGACTCGTTAATTTTATCTTATAAGATTGGTGCATTCATATCAATACCTTATTTTTGAGCTTTCCTAATCAAAAAACTAAGGTTTTATGAAGAAGTTATTTCTATTTTTAACAGTAACATTTTCTCTATTTAGTAGTGCCCAAATTCTTGAACCTGTAAAATGGGAATTCGAAACTGTAAAACTTTCAGATTCAGAATACGAAGTTAAATTTAAAGCTGTAATAGAAGAGAGTTGGGCAATATATTCACAATTTGTTGATGAAGGAGGACCGATTCCAACATCGTTTACTTTTGAAGAAATAGATGGCTTTAAACTCTTAGGGGATGTTGTAGAAAGTGATGAAAATAAAGTTGTGAAAAACGATCCTGTTTTTCAAATGGTTGTTGGGAAATTCTATAACGAAGCATTTTTTACTCAAAAAGTAGAAGTACTAGATGAAACTAATGTTCTAAAAGGCTTTTTATCATTTATGACTTGCGACGATACACGTTGTTTAGCACCTACAGACGTCAATTTTCAATTCACTTTTGATGGTTCAATTCCGGTAAAAGATCAAACTGAAAACATAACGAGTATAGTAAATAACGATGATGTAAACATACAACTTTATGGTATGTCTCCAGATCAACTCAAGACACCAAAAGTAGAAATACAGGAGGGTAAATCGCTTTGGGTAATTTTTGGATTAGGATTTTTTGGAGGTTTAATTGCATTACTTACACCATGTGTGTTTCCAATGATTCCTCTTACGGTAAGTTTCTTTACTAAAAAAGGTGATAATAAAGGAGCTGGAGTATCTAAAGCATTGCTTTATGGATTCTTTATACTAGCAGTATATTTAATTTTAAGTATACCTTTTCATCTATTAGATTCAGTAAATCCAGATATATTAAATGAAATATCAACTAACGTATGGTTAAACGTTATTTTCTTTTTAATCTTTATGTTTTTTGCCTTTTCATTCTTTGGTTATTATGAGCTTACATTACCATCTAGTTGGACTACAAAAACAACTCAAGGTGAAAACATTGGAGGTATACTTGGTGTATTCTTCATGGCATTAACACTAGCAATTGTTTCATTTTCGTGTACAGGACCTATTCTAGGTTCGTTGCTGGCTGGCTCTTTATCTGCAGATGGTGGAGCATGGCAACTAACTGCAGGAATGGGAGGATTTGGTATAGCACTTGGGTTACCTTTTGCTTTATTTGCAATGTTTCCTAGTTGGTTAAACTCATTACCTAAATCGGGTGGTTGGTTAAATACAGTTAAAGTAGTACTTGGATTTATAGAATTGGCTTTAGCATTTAAATTCTTATCAAATGCAGATTTAGTGAAGCATTGGGGAATTTTAAAAATTGAAGTATTCCTAGGACTTTGGATATTAATTTTTGGAGGTTTAGCGTTGTATTTATTCGGAAAAATCAAATTTCCACACGATTCACCAATTAAAAAACTTTCCTTCTCAAGAATTAGTTTTGCAATTCTAATAGGTGCATTTACCATTTATTTAGCTTCAGGATTTAGAGTTAATAAAGACACTAATACGTTTACGTCCTTAACCTTATTAAGTGGTTTAGCTCCTCCAGTTGGTTATAGTTTTTTGTTTCCTAACGATTCGCCCAACGCTTTAGATTCATTTAAAGATTTAAAAGAAGGTATTGCACATGCTCAAAAAGTAAATAAGCCAATTATTATTGATTTTACTGGATTGGCTTGTGTTAACTGCAGGAAAATGGAAGAACATGTGTGGCCAGATGAAACTATTGATAAATTATTAAGAGAAGAATTTGTTTTAGTTTCTCTTTATGTAGACGATAAAAAGCCTTTACCAGAAGCCGAACAGTTTATTGTTAATAAAACTAGTGGAGGAACCAGAAAACTAGAAAATTATGGTCATAAATGGGCGCATTTTCAAACAGAATTCTTCCAAATTAATTCACAGCCTTATTATGTTTTGCTAACTCCAGATGGAAGACAAGTGCTTAATAAACCTGTTGGGTACACACCAGATAAAGTTGAATATGCAGCGTTTTTAAAAGAAGGACTTGATGCCTTTAATACACTTGTAAAATAAATGATTTATTTTTTAAATTTCTATATTATTAAATTTTAATTATATAATATTCTACACT
>JABDPN010000146.1 GCA_013042715.1 Flavobacteriaceae bacterium
GTGTATTGAGTCCTGTGCCAAAACCAATTTCTAGAATAGAAAGTTTAGTTTTATTTGTTGTTAAAAAATGAAGTAAGCCAGATTTTATAAAAACATAAAGCGCTTCTTGTAGCGCTCCATGTTTAGAATGATATTGCTCATTCCACTCTTCTATTTGAATGGTTTTAGAACCGTCTCCTGTTGTGATGATTTTTCGTTTCAAAACTATTTTATAAATAGCTTTTTAATTCTTGGAATTGGTCCAACACATGTTACTTCGTGACAAGAGATACATGCATTAACTGCATTGTTGTAATAAGTTTTTAATTCCTCAGTAGACGTAACTTCAAAGAGTGATTTTTGAGCATCGAGAAAATGTTGTGCATCTTTCTTAAATGCTGCATTTCTGTCTGTAGGATCTGTTAATACAGCAGTGTGAATTTTATTAAAATGTTCAGGATAAACATTATGCAATTTACCTTCTTTTATTTGCTGTTTAATGCTTTCGTTAAAGGCAAACATCTCGTTCATGAGTAAAGCCATTTCAGATTGCTCAACCATTATTAATGGTTCTTTCTCTGTTTTAGCGATTTCTGTTTGCTCTTTACAACTGGCTAAACAAATAAAAAAACAAAATAGAAAAACTGTTGTTCTCATTGTTATTGTTTCAATAAAACACCATCTGCTTCAAAAGCAAGCGTTACTTCTGATTCTGTAATTGCAGCAATTTCATCTTCTGTTTTTCCAGCATCTTCTGCATAATGCTTCAATTCATCTACAGTAATTTCGGTTACATATGCTTTACCATTAATAATAACTTCTCCTTTTGCATTTAGAGGCATAAAGAAACCATAGTCTTTAAAACGTACCATAACCTCTTCATCGTTTTCAAGATCTAAACGCATCCAACATCCTTTAGTAGAACACACTTCATTTATTTTTGCAGTAGCCTTAGTTATAAGTGTATCTCCGGCTTTTAAGGACTTATATTGTTCTGCAAGTTCTGTAGCACTAATTGCACCTTTTGCTTCAAATCCTTCTCCAAAAGTTGCGTATTCAACTTCTGGATTTGTCGCTGAATTGTCTTCTGTTTTTTTATCGTTTTTACAGCTAAATACAAATGTTACAAGCACTAAGCTTAAAAAAATATTCTTCATGGTTTTAATTGTTTTATGATTTATTTTTAGGTTTTAAATATACACTTTTTATATAAACCTATATTTTATTAAGAGTTATAATTTGTGTACTTTTGCAGTATTAAAAATCAGTAAAATGACTCTAACAGATACTATAAAAATCACTAAAACACAACAATCGAAAATTAACGAAGTAGATTTTAATAATTTAAGTTTCGGAACTGTTTTTTCTGACCATATGCTCATTAGTAAATACAAAAATGGTGCATGGGAAACTCCAGAAATAACGCCTTTTCAACCTTTAACTTTAGATCCCTCTTCAAAAATTTTCCATTATGGACAATCTGTTTTTGAAGGTATGAAAGCTTATAAAGACAAAGACGAAAACATCTTTTTGTTTAGACCAGAAGATAATTGTAAGCGTTTAAATATTTCTGCAAAACGTATGGCAATTCCAGAAGTACCTGAAGCTTATTTTATGGAAGGTCTAAAAGCTTTATTAAAAGTTGATAGTGACTGGATTCCAACTAAAGATGGAAGTTCATTATATGTTAGACCTTTTATTTTTGCTAGTGGAAATGGTTTTCATGCGTCTCCTGCTGATGAATATATTTTTATTATTTCTACTGCTCCATCTGGACCTTATTTCTCTGGTAAAGTACGTGTAAGAATTGAAGAAAAATATGCAAGAGCTGCTAATGGTGGTGTTGGTTTTGCAAAAGCAGGCGGAAATTATGCAGGACAATTCTATCCAACACAATTAGCAATAGATGCAGGTTACAATCAAGTAATCTGGACTGACGATAATACACATGAGTATATCGAGGAAGCTGGTGCCATGAATGTTTTTATAAGAATTAATGATACTTTACTTACTAGTCCAACAAGCGATAGAATTCTTGACGGAATTACCAGAAAAAGTATTTTAAAAATTGCTGAAGACGAAGGTATTAAAACAGACGTTAGAAAAATTACGGTTAGCGAAGTTATGGAAGCTGCTAAAAACGGAAACTTAAAAGAGATATTTGGAGCTGGTACAGCTGCTGTTATTTCTCCTATTTCTGGATTTGGATATAAAAATGAGGATTTTGATTTACCAAAATTAGATTACCCATTTGCCTTACGTCTTAAAAAACGCATTACAGATATTCAAACCAACAAAGCTGAAGACAAATTTGGTTGGCGAGTTAAAGTTTAAATATTTACAATTAGAACATAAAAAAGAGAAGCAAATTGCTTCTCTTTTTTTTATGAATCTAATATTGCTTTAATATTCGGTTTAAAATAATTAGGACCTTTTAAAACTTTACCATCTTCTCTGTAAATTGGTTCTCCATCCTCGCCTAACTTACTCATATTACTTCTCTGGATTTCGTTGAAAACCTCTTCAATTTTATGTTGTAAACCATGTTCTATTATGGTACCACATAAAATATAAAGTAAATCACCTAAAGCATCTGCAACTTCAACTAAATCGTCATTTGTAGCTGCATCAAGATATTCTTCGTTTTCTTCGCGCATGAGTTTATAACGCAACAGATTTTTTTCTAATCCTAAATCTGCTTTGGGAGTTTCTCTGTATCCTAATTTGTATGCTGTATGAAATTCTTTAACAGCTTCAATTTTTTCTTTCATTTATAGTTTATTATGTTAGTTTTTTAATTAACCATGATGGTGCAATTTTTAAAACACAAGCTATTATATTCCAACGTTTTGTGATATACACTCGTCTTTTTTTAAGCCTTATAGCTCTATATATTTGTTTACTCGCTTTTTCTAAAGAAGCCATCCAAAAAATTCCATCTCCTAATGCCATTCTAGTATCAACAAATCCTGGACGAATATCTGTAACATAGACTTTTCCACCTTTTATTTCTTTAGATTTAAAGTACAATGATTCTAAATAATTTACTTGATACGCTTTAGAAGCAAAATACGAAGGTGCAAACCTATTTCCTCTTAACGATGCTATGGATGTGATAGACACCAAATGACCAAAACCTTGTTTTTTAAAGAGATTGAATGCCAAATTGTATATTCTGGTAGCTCCTAAAACATTAGTTTTTAAAGTATCGAATTCTTTTTTCCAGTCCAAGTCTTCGTTTACTAAACCTATTCCAGATGCATGTATTATTAAATCAATTGTTTTAAGATTGGTAACAATTGTATTAAAAACAAAACTCGTTTCTTTTAAATCCTGAACGTCAAATGCTTTAATAATATAAGCTTCAGGATTTTCAGATTTTAGTTCTTCAAGTAACTCTTTTCGTCTTCCAGTAACAACAACTTTGTAGCCATCTTCAACAAGAAAACGAGCAAGTTGTTTTCCTATTCCAGAGCTAGCACCAAAAACTATAGAATTCTTCATAATATTGCTTATTTTCGCAGTAGTTATAAACTAAAAGCGCTTTTAAAAATAAGGAAATATGTTTAGTCAAGGGCAAATTACTTTTGGAATATTATTCGCAATAGCATTTATAATTGTAATGATTATTGCCTATCGTAAAGATTTAAAACTTCATAAAAAATACTACAAAGGTAGTTTTTGGGTCTTACTAGCTTTTATTGCTTTTATTGGTATGATTGCTGCCATCAAGTTTTTCTTAGGATAATGAGACTACATTTTCATTATATTTACAAGAACTATTAAACCATTTTACAATGAAAGTTTTAAAATATATTGTTTTAATCTTACTTATACTTTTTATTGGCTCTAGTACATATGTAGCTGTTCAACCAAGTGCTTATGATGTTTCCAGAACTCGAACAATTGAAGCACCTTCTGAGGTGATTTATAATGAAATAATTGATTTTAAAAATTGGTCTGATTGGTCTCCTTGGGTTGAAAAAGATCCAACGTTAACCTTTACTTATCCAGAGCAAACGCGTGGTGTTGATGGTTCTTATTCTTGGGAAGGTAAAGATGGAAAAGGTTCCATGAAAACACTAGCAGCAGTAGATAATGATTCCATTTGGCAAGAATTAAAGTTTGAAAACTTTCCTCCTACAAATGTGTATTGGAAATTAAACAAAAATGGACAACATACAGATGTAAATTGGGGAATGACTTCTGAAGAAATGGGATTTATAATGAAATTCTTTGCTTTAATTAGCGGAGGAATAGATAATATGATTGGTCCTGATTACGAACGTGGTCTCGAAAAACTAGATAGTTTGATAGTCAAAAAAATTTCTGAATATTCCATAACTGTTGATGGTATAAAAGAATATGGTGGAGGATTTTATCTCTACAAAACAACTAATGCTACAAATGCCAATATAAGCTCAACAATGGCTAAACAATATGGAAGTATTGGAGCTTATATGGCAAAAAACCAAATTGCAATGCATGGTATGCCTTTTACTATTTATCAAGAGATGAATATGGAAGAAGGAACAGTTATAATGAGCAATGGAATACCTGTTAGTCAGAAAATTGATATTACTGATGATAGTGGCATTCTGTGTGGATTTATTCCTAAAACTAAAGTTTTAAAAACTACTTTAAAAGGAAATTACACAAATCTTTCAGAAGGATGGAAACAAGCCATGGAATATGCTGCAAAAAACAATTTAACGCAGTCAGAATTTAAACCATTTGAAATATATACAAACGATCCTGGACAAGTCCCAAATCCAGCAGATTGGATTACAGAAATATATATTCCAATTACTGAATAAATGAAACATCCAAGCTAAATTTTTGTTACAAAGCGAAATGATTGTATGGATGTTCCATGTGACAGATAAAAGACAATAAATATTAACACATGAAACAGTTATTACTTGTTTTTATTGGAGGAGGAATTGGTAGCGTACTTCGTTTTTTATTTGGCAAACATTTAAACTCTACTACATCTGGAATACCTTGGGGAACTTTTGCTGCCAATATTCTTGGAAGTTTACTTATTGGAATAATCTTAGGTTATGCTGCAAAAAACAATACACTAACACAAAACCAAACGTTACTTTTAGCAACTGGTTTTTGTGGTGGATTTACCACGTTTTCTACCTTTGCTTATGAGAACCATGTATTCTTAAAATCTGGAGATTTTACAAGTTTTGCGTTTTATACAATTGCTAGTTTTGTAGTTGGATTCCTGTTAGTGTTTTTAGGAATGTATCTCGCAAAAAGTTTTTAATATTTTTTAAAAGCCTTTACTCCTGCTTCAATTTTAATTGGTACATAATTAGCTCTTGGAACTATTGGACAAGAATATTTATCGTTGTATGCACAATAAGCATTGAATGCCTCGTTAAAATCAATTTTCATGATATTTCCTTCAGGAATACTTGTTTCAATGTAACGACCTCCAGAATAGCTTGTATCACCATTTGTGTCGTCTAAAAAAGGTAAGAAGAGATAGTCTTTATCTTCACTATCTACATTCTGATAAATATTTAGTTTTAATTCTTTTTCATTTAAATTGAAATCTAATTCACCATACACTCTGTAAACTGGTAAACGATCTGTAGATGTCTTCATTTTAAAAGGTTCAGAATCTGGAGTTCTTTTTAAAGTTGCTGTTATAACATAAGTAGAATCGAACTTAAAGAATTCTAGGGTTTCAAAATCTTTTCGGTCTTTACCTTTTAAAGGCGATGTAGTTGCATCTTTAAAAAACGCATTCATTTCTTTTTGCCATTTGGTTTCACCTAATACTGGTTTTTTATTTCCAGTACATTGTAAGAAAACAATACATATTATAATTATTGGAATTTTTCTCATCATTAAATATTTTATTGCATTAAAAATACAACTTCCAATTATTTTGTATAGTTTTGATGCATATAAAAAAAGAATCATGTTACATATTGTCACATTAAATAAAAAACAAAAACCTAGCTCTTGTAGTTGGACACCTTATTTGTTGTGATAATTTGAATATTTAAAATAACATTAAATAAAAGTCCGACTGTATCGTCGGACTTTTTTTATTTTTATAACAGCCAAAATGAAAACACTACTCAATAATTATTTAAATACTTTTCGTGGACTTTCCAAAGAGATTTGGTGGCTATCTTTAATTACACTCATTAATAGAGCTGGAACTATGGTTGTTCCTTTTCTTTCTTTATACCTGACAAAAAGTTTAGATTTTAGTTTATCTGATGTTGGTTGGATAATGAGTGCTTTTGGAATGGGTTCTTTAGTTGGCTCATGGCTAGGAGGCAAATTAACTGATCTTTATGGCTATTATAAAATAATGGTAATTAGCTTAATTGGATCTGGATTCTTGTTTATTTATTTACAATATTTAAAAACTTTTAACGAGCTGGTTTTTGGTATATTTTTATTACTTGCTGTTGCAGATATGTTTAGACCAGCTATGTTTGTTGCAGTAAATGCCTATAGTAAACCAGAAAACAAAACGAGATCTATAACTTTAATTAGGCTTGCTATAAATCTAGGATTCTCTGCTGGACCTGCAATTGGTGGATTGATTATTGTTATGCTAAGTTATGGAGGACTTTTTTGGATTGATGGAATAACTTGCATACTAGCTGGATTACTTTTGCTTAAAGTATTACATCCTAAGAAAAGTAAAACTCTCGATAGCATAGAAATTAAAAATCCAAAATCTGCATATAGAGATATTCCATTTATAATTTTCTTGTTCTCAATGGTACTTTTTGGAGTTGCTTTTCTCCAGTACTTCTCAACAATTCCATTGTATTACAAAGAAGCACATTTTCTATCTGAAGATAAAATTGGACTCATAATGGGAATGAATGGTTTATTAATTTGTGTTCTGGAAATGCCATTAGTGAAATGGCTTGAGGACTCTAGTTTTAAAATTATTGGTTTGATTTTATTTGGTGGAGTTCTAACAGCTTTAAGTTTTGTTGTATTGAATTTAACAGGTTGGGTAGGAATATTAATAATAGGAATGTTACTTATGACTGTTGGTGAAATGATATCATTTCCATTTTCTAATGCGTTTGCCATGCATAGAGCTAAACGAGGAAATCAAGGAGAATATATGGCATTATATAGTATTACATTTGCTGTCTCACATATAATAGGTCATAATTCGGGAATGCAATTAATCGATAGATTTGGATATGAATTTACATGGTATATTATGACAATCGTTATGATAGTTTCTATTCTAATTTTAATTGTTTTAAAACGAAGTTTAGCAAAAGAGAATGCTCTTTAAAGCCTACTTATTGGATTGTTTTCAATAACGTTAGAAAGGATTATTTGTGTTTTTGTTTCGCCATAAGTAATGAGTTGATCAATAAACGTTTCTAAATGTTTTTGGTTATCTAGAACAACCTCCATAACAATATTTTCGTTTCCTGTAATTCTGTAGCAATTCACTACTTCGTTAAAGGATTTTACTTTTTGTAAAAACGGTTTTAATCTTCCCATAAAAGCTCTAACTGTAATTAAAGCTCTTAATTGGTAACCTGTTGCATAAGGTGACACATGAGCAACATAAGACTTAATTATACCTGCATCTTCCATCTTCTTAATGCGTTCTGCAACTGCAGGAGACGATATACCAACTTTCTTTGAAATTTCTGTGTTAGATTGTCTTGCATTCTTCTGAAGACAATCTAAAATTTTCCAATTTATTAAATCTACTTTCATTTTTAAAGTTTAGTCAATCAAATATAATAATTTTTAAAGCTATATTAAACTATTGATTTAATTATTAAATATAAAAGCATGAATTAGCACCTAATTTTGTATTAATCATGAGATATTCTAATCAAGTCAATCTAAATCAACTAGTTATCTACAAAAAAGCGATAGATATCTTTAAACTATCGCGTCAAGTTGTTTCGTATATTTCTTACGATAAAGATGTGTTGGCTTTGCATAAATCTAAATGCCAAATAGATCAATATGCCAATAATATAGTTATGGATGCTTTAGGTCTTGCTCCAAAAATAGCAGAGACTGAAAATCAACATAATCAAAAAACTAAACTTAAATACGCTAAGTCCTTAGGATTGTTTATAGATAGGATATATCATAATTCTAAAATGCTTGAGAATACAAAAACTCAAGGTAAAGACTTTTTAAAACTACTTAGAAGAGAACTTATTCATTTAAGAGAATTACATATGCATTATGTAAATTCTATTTTATAACTAGAAAAGGTTTTTTAGTTCTTCGTATACTTCACGCTCATCCTGATCTGAATTTCTTGCTAATCTACTTGCTAATTTCTTTAAGTTACCTTCACTGGAGTTTATATAAATCCCAACTAAATCCACAAACAATCTAATAAGTATTAGTAGTACTGCAGTCATTATTCCATTAGGAAAAATTGCAATAAAGAATCCTGCAAGAATCACTGTAATTTGCTGAATAAAGATTCTTAAATAAGGCTGAATAAACAATCTATCTACTGTATAATAATTATAAATTTTAGTTCTAAAAAAAGAAAAATAGTTTTGTGCAGCTAGCAATAAAAAAGTTACACATAACGCATAACCAATACCTTTAAGTGAAAGCACATATTTATAATTTGCAATTAAATTAAATGGTTCACTTATATTATTATCTGAAATACTAAAAATTGCAAAAACAAATATGGATTGTACAGCAACAAAAAATGAATAATGTATCAGAAAAAAAAACGTTTTAAATATTGGGTTTTGATCTTTTACTTGACTCTGTGTTCTACTAAACTTACCAACATAATTCATTTTATAAGCATGAATTAGCCCAATAATTATCGTTTCCAAAAAATAAACCATAATTATGGCGAATGGATCTACCATTCCTGAAATAAGAAATGCTAATAACGCAAACGCATTTAACCAAATAAATTTATTATGATTTGTTGGATGTACTATTTGTGTTAATACCATGAATATGATATTTTGTTATGTGTATTAGTTTTTTTATACTATATGTTTTGTAATTATTTCAAAGCATAACCATGATTTTCTGGGAGATCTATTTTTTCAATAAAATTTTTCCATCTAGAATCTTTATACATAGATTTAAATGAAGGATAAGTTAAAGCTTCTATTAATACTGGATCTTTAATTTCGAAAGCTTTATTCAAATAGTCAAATGCCTTTTCATAATTTCCTCTAAACGCATATAAATCCGCAGTATTTGCAGGGTCTGTTTGACTAAATTTCTCAAGATATTGGTTAAAAACATCTTCACTATTAGACTTGCCTCCTATAGCAAATAAGATAAAATTCATCCCATAAATGCTAAAAAATTCGTGCTTCTCCTGTTTAAATTCTTTAAGAGATTCTTCAATTTTACCCTGAGCGAGAAGTACTTTTCCTTTCATATAAT
>JABDPN010000173.1 GCA_013042715.1 Flavobacteriaceae bacterium
ATTCAATTAGGTTAGCATTCCACCATCTACTTGAAGTACTTGACCAGTTACATAACCTGCTAAATCAGAACCTAAATACATTGCAGCCTCAGCTACATCATCTGTATTACCACCTCTTCTTAAAGGAATTTGATCTCTCCATTGTTGAACAACTTTTGGATCTAATTTTTCTGTCATTTCGGTTTCAATAAAACCAGGAGCTATAGCATTACATCGAATACCTCTTGCTCCATACTCAAGAGCAACTGATTTAGTAAATCCAATAATTCCTGCTTTAGAAGCAGAATAGTTTGCTTGTCCAGCATTCCCTTTTAGTCCTACAACAGAACTAACATTAATAATTGAACCGCTTCTTTGCTTTATCATATAAGGTAATACAGCCTTTGTAGTATTAAAACAAGATTTTAAATTTACATTTATAACTCTATCCCAACTTTCTTCACTCATTCTAATTAATAATCCATCGTCAGTAATACCTGCGTTATTAATTAAGACATCTATCCTTCCAAAATGTTTGATTACGCTTCTTACCATTTCGTGAGTAGCGTCATGATCTGCTGCATCTACTCTATATCCTTTACATTTTACACCTCTAACAGTTAGTTCTTCTTCTAGTCTGTGTGTTATATCTTTACTTGAAATATAGGTAAATGCAATATCTGCTCCTGCTCTTTCATATCTATAAGCAATTTCTTTACCAATTCCTTGTGAAGCTCCAGTTATTAATGCTGTTTTTCCTTTTAATAAGTCAGCAGCTTGATTAAAATCCATTGACATAATTCTATCAGTATTTAAGTTTGTTTTTTAATTGAAATCAAAGATAACAAATACAAGTTGCATCAAATAAAAAAACCTCACAAAATCTTATGAGGTTTTTAACAACTTTATATTGTTTTAATTATTGTTTAAGCTAAAACTTCAGCTACTTTTTTACCAATTTCTGCAGGAGAATCTACAACATGTATTCCGCATTTTCGCATAATTGCTTTTTTTGCCTGAGCCGTATCGTCACTTCCACCTACTATTGCTCCAGCGTGTCCCATTGTACGTCCAGCAGGTGCTGTTTCTCCAGCTATAAAACCAACAATTGGTTTTTTACTTCCACTTTCTTTATACCAATTTGCAGCATCTGCTTCTAATTGTCCACCTATCTCACCAATCATAACAACAGCTTTAGTTTCTGGATCATTAATTAATAGTTGAACAGCTTCTTTTGTAGTCGTTCCAATAATTGGATCTCCTCCAATTCCAATTGCAGTAGTAATACCAAGACCTTGTCTAACAACCTGATCTGCAGCTTCATAAGTTAAAGTTCCAGATTTAGAAACAACACCAACATTTCCTTTTTTAAACACAAAACCAGGCATAATACCCACTTTAGCCTCTTCTGGAGTTATAACTCCTGGACAGTTAGGACCTACTAGTCTACAGTCTTTATCTTTAATATAGTCAGCTACCTTAATCATATCTGCAACAGGAATACCTTCTGTAATAGTAATAATAACTTTGATTCCAGCACTTGCAGCTTCCATAATTGCATCTGCTGCAAATGCAGGTGGAACAAAAATAATAGTAGTATCTGCTCCTACTTTTTCTACAGCTTCTGATACTGTATTAAAAACAGGTTTCTCTAAATGAATTTGTCCACCTTTTCCAGGAGTAACTCCACCTACTACATTAGTTCCATACTCAATCATTTGGCTAGCATGAAACGTTCCTTCGCTTCCAGTAAACCCCTGTACTATAATTTTTGAATCTTTATTTACTAAAACACTCATGTTGTATTATTGAATTTTTGATTTGAAAGGCACAAATGTAAATTTTTGTAAACTAATAGTGAAAAATATTTGTGCTAATTTGTTTTTATTTCTGTTTTCTTAATAATTCTAAAATTTCTGGAATTTTACGAATTGATGCAATTTCCTTAAACTTAGTTCTTGAATCTTCAGCAGGATAACCAAAATAAGTTTTATTTCCTGGTAAAGATTTGCTAATTCCAGATTGTGCTAACAACACAGCTTTTTCACCAATAGTCACACCACTTGTTATACCAACTTGTCCCCAAATTGTAACTTCGTCTTCAATAACTGTACAACCAGCAATTCCTGTTTGCGAAGCTATTAAGCACTTTTTGCCAACGATAGTATCATGACCTATTTGAACTTGATTATCGAGTTTTGTTCCTTCTTTTATTGTAGTAGATGCTGTTACACCTCTATCTATTGTACAAGCGGCTCCAATATCTACATAATCTTCTAAGACAACATTTCCACTAGACAGTAATCTATCATAACCTTCTGGTCTTTTTTTATAATAAAAAGCATTAGCTCCTAATACACTATTTGCATGTATTGTAACATTGTTTCCGATAATTGTGTCATCGTAGATACTAACATTAGAATGTATGGTACAGTTGTTTCCAATAACAACATTATGACCTATAAAAACATTGGGTTGAATTATAGTATTTTTACCTATTTTGGCTGTAGATGAAATTATATTAGTAGCAGATACAAATGGTTTGAAATGGTTTGTTATTTTATTGAAATCCCTAAATGGATCATCAGAAATTAATAAAGCCTTTCCTTTTGGACATACAACTTTCTTATTAATTAATATAATAGTTGCTGCTGATTCTAAAGCTTTATCGTAGTATTTAGGATGATCTACAAAAACAATGTCACCTGGAGTAACTACATGAATCTCATTTATTCCAAGAACAGGAAAATTATCGTCACCAACATACTCACAATTAATAATTTCTGCTATTTGTTTTAGGCTGTGAGGTTGTGAAAATTTCATGCTAATTATTTTACACGTTCTTTGTATGAACCCTTTTCAGTTTCAATTTTAATTTTGTCACCTTCATTTATAAACAATGGTACATTAACTATAGCTCCTGTTTCTACTGTTGCAGGTTTTGTTGCATTTGTAGCAGTATTGCCTTTAACACCTGGTTCAGTGTGTGTTACTTCTAAGATAACACTTGCAGGCATTTCTACAGATAAAGGCATATCATCTTCAGTATTAATTAAAACGGTTACAACTTCGCCTTCTTTCATTAAATCTGGTCTGTCTAAAGCAGCTTCAAGAAGTCTAATTTGCGAATAATCAGATTCATTCATAAAATGATAGAATTCACCATCATTATATAAATATTGAAACTTATGTGTTTCGACACGTACATCATCAATTTTATGTCCTGCAGAAAACGTGTTATCAATAACTTTACCTGTTGTAACACTTTTAAGTTTTGTTCTAACAAAAGCAGGTCCTTTTCCAGGTTTTACGTGTAAAAATTCTACGATTTTAAATATATCGTGATTATATCTAATACATAATCCATTCCTTATATCCGAAGTATTTGCCATAGTGTTTTTTTCCTTTTTTAATTAAAATAACCTTTCATAATTCCTCTGTGTGAATTTATTATAAATTGAAGTATCTCATCGCGTTCTGTTGTTGCTTCCATTTCAGCTTCTATTATGCGAGCTGCTTGAGAGTTGTTGTAGTTCTTTTGATATAAAAATCTATATATATTCTGAATTTCTCTAATTTTTTCTGTTGTATATCCTCTTCGTCTTAGTCCAACTGAATTAATTCCAACATAAGAAAGCGGTTCTCTTGCTGCTTTAACATAAGGTGGAACATCTTTTCTAACCAAAGATCCACCAGTTACAAAAGCATGTTTTCCAATAGAACAAAATTGATGCACTGCAACCATTCCAGCTAAAACAACAAATTCTCCTACTGTAACATGTCCTGCGAGTGTACTATTATTAGAAAATATACAGTTATCTCCAATAATACAATCATGAGCAACATGGCAATAAGCCATAATCAAACAATTATTTCCAATAACTGTTTTCATTCTATCTGCAGTTCCTCTGTTAATTGTTACACATTCTCTAATGGTAACATTATTACCTATTTCTACGGTTGTTTCCTCGTCTTTATATTTTAAGTCTTGTGGAATTGCAGAAATTACTGCACCTGGGAAAATATTACAGTTTTTACCAATTCTAGCGCCTTCCATTATTGTAACGTTTGAGCCAATCCATGTACCTTCACCAATAACAACATTGTTATGAATGGTTGTAAACGGTTCTATTACAACATTTTTAGCTATTTTCGCACCAGGATGTACGTATGCAAGTGGTTGATTCATAATTATTTAACTTTAGTTATTTGAGCCATTAGTTCGGCTTCAGCACATAGTTTTCCATTTGCATAAGCATAACCTTGCATGTGACAAATTCCTCTTCTAATTGGAGTTATTAATTCGCATTTAAATATAAGTGTATCACCAGGAACTACTTTTTGTTTGAACTTGGCTTTATCTATTTTCATGAAAAATGTTAGGTAATTTTCTGGATCTGGAACAGTATTTAATACTAAAATACCACCTGTTTGCGCCATAGCTTCTATCATTAAAACTCCAGGCATTACAGGTGCTCCAGGGAAATGACCTTGAAAGAATTGCTCATTCATAGTTACATTTTTCATACCTATAACATGAGATTTTGAAAGCTCAAAAATCTTATCTATAAGTAAGAATGGTTGTCTGTGAGGAAGCATATCCATAATCTGATTAACATCCATAAGTGGTGTTTGATTCAGATCAACATTAGGAACGTTATTACGTTTTTCAATCCTAATAATTTTAGATAGCTTTTTACCAAATTGCGTATTTACATAGTGTCCAGGTTTATTAGCAATAACTTTTCCTTTAATCCTGGTGCCAATTAAAGCTAAATCACCAATAACATCCAAAAGCTTATGTCTTGCTGCTTCGTTTGGATGATGCAATGTTAAATTGTCTAAAATTCCGTTAGGCTTTACAGTTATTTTATCTTTGTTAAAGGCTTTTTTAAGACGATCCATAGTTTTTGGAGATAACTCTTTATCTACATAAACAATAGCATTGTTTAGATCACCTCCCTTTATAAGTCCATGTTCTAGAAGCATTTCTATTTCGTGTAAGAAACTAAATGTTCTTGAATTTGATATGTCTTTTTTGAAGTCTGAAATTGTTGATAACGTTGCATTTTGAGTTCCAAGAACCTTAGTTCCAAAATCAACCATAGTAGTAACTTGGTACTCTTCTGAAGGTATGATAGTAATTTCACTACCTGATTCCTCATCGTAATACGAAACTACATCTTTTACAACATATATTTCTCTTGGTGCATCTTGTTCAACAATTTCTGCTTTTTCTAATGCTTCAACAAAAAACCTAGAAGAACCATCCATTATTGGAGGTTCTGATGCATCTAAAGAAATAATTACATTATCGATATCCATACCAACAAGAGCAGCTAAAACATGCTCGCAGGTTTGAATGGTAACACCATTTTTCTCTAAACAAGTACCACGCTTTGTACTTGTTACATAATTTACATC
>JABDPN010000180.1 GCA_013042715.1 Flavobacteriaceae bacterium
TAGTGGATACTATTAAATTACATTTAGTAATTAGTCCTTTGTCATCGGTATGATATTCATGAATCAGGGTTCCTCGAGGTGCTTCAATAATACCAATACCTTTATTTCTTGGAGTTCCTTCTCTTAATAGATCGTTGCCCATAATTCCATCATCATGTAACAATTCTTTCATTAGTTCTGCACAATGTAACATCTCAATTAAACGAGCCCAATGCGTATGCATAGTCATATTATTTGGCTTGTTTTGGGTATATGCTTTAAATATCATGCGCTCTGTTTCAGCAAGAGGAGTTGTAATATGAGAACACGTATTCATACGTGCTAATGGTCCAACTCTGTTCCAACCATTTTCACGACCATAGTCTTTCATGTAAGGAAACTTTAGATACGACCAAGGCTCTACAGCTTCTTTAAAGTGGTAGCTGTATTCGTTGTCTGCAATGTTCATTAATTCTTTTCCTTCTGCATCTATAGAACGCAAACGTCCATCGTACAATTCTAATGCACCATTTTCTTTGTTTACTAAGCTTAAATGGTTAGATGGATAGCAAGCAATATTATCAATCCAATTAGCATTATCAGCATGATAAGTTTTCATGAAATCGATTATTTCCTTACACCATTCAATCATTGTATCGACATTAGGGATTTGTTTTCCGTCTAAGAAATATTCGCGTTCTTCTGGAGTAAATGTTTTATGAACTCCACCAGGAACTGCAAGAATTCCGTGTATTTTTTTACCAGCTAAAGCTTTAATCATTTCCTGACCAAACTTACGCATCAAGATTCCTTTTTTTGCTAATTCTTGATTTTCTGTAGCAACTGCAACAATGTTTCTTTTCTCTGCAGGAGCATCAACTCCAAATAATAAATCTGGAGACGCTAAATAGAAAAAATGTAAAGCATGCGATTGAAACACCTGACCATAATGCAACATCTTTCTTAATTTAGTTGCTGTTGGAGAGAGCGTTTCAGGATCTATACCAACTAATTGATCTATAGCTTTTGCTGCTGCAATATGATGACTCACAGGGCAAATTCCGCATAAGCGCTGTACTAAGACAGGAGCTTCCCAGTAAGGATGGCCTTGAATAAATTTTTCAAATCCTCTAAATTCTACTATATGTAAAAAGGCATCGTCTACCTTTCCGTTTTCGTCTAACTTAATAGTTACTTTTCCGTGTCCTTCAACACGTGTAACAGGCTCTATAACTATTTTTCTTTTGCTCATTGTTCTTTCTTTAATTTAATCGTACTTAAATTCTGGATATGCTATAGAATATTCTTCATCAAATAAAATATTCTTAACGACGTTCCAAATATGATTTGCATTTGGAGGACAACCAGGTATATGATAATCTATTTTTACAACTTCGTGGTTTGAGTAAACTTTATCAAGTATTTTTGGTATATCTTCATGATGTGGTATGATTGTTTCGTTATCTTCACTTGTTACAGAATCTAGATAAGCTTCTTTTAAACAATCTTCCAGAGGGAATGTGTTTCTAATTGCTGGTACACCTCCCCAAATAGCACATTCGCCAACAGAAACTAAGATATCACAATTTTTTCTGAATTCACGAAGCACTTCGATATTATCAGTATTACAACAACCACCTTCTATTAATCCAATATCGCATCGTTCACCAAACTCTTTAAAATCGGTTAAAGGCGATTTGTTAAATTCAACAACTTCTATTAAATCCATAATACCAAGATCTACATCTAACATAGACATATGGCAACCAAAACAACCTGCCAAAGATGCTGTAGCAACACGCTTTTTCTTGTTTGTGGTTTTATGTTTTTTAATATCGTTTAATGGAATGTTATAGTTCTCTTTTGCAAAATCAAACTGTCTGTCTCCAAATGGTTTTCCAAAAGATTTTCCTTTTACAAGAATAGATCCTGTTGGACAAATATGCATTGCATATTCTGCTTGTGCATCAGATAGTTTAGCTTCTTGTTCGTAATCTACAGAAACGAGAGTTTTATTTCCTCTACTTGTAAAATGAAATACACTTTGACCATCGTTTGTTTTAATTTCTTCAATACAACGCTTACATTTAATACATCTGTTTTGATTCACAACAATACGTTCTGGACTAGCGTCTACAACTCTATCTACAAACAAATGAGGGAAACGTGTGTAACGAATTCCAGTTTCGTAACCTAGATTTTGCATAGCACAATCTCCACTTTTCTCGCAAGAAGGACAGAAGTGATTACCTTCTACAAACATCATTTCTAGTATGGCCTTTCTGTTGTCTAAAAGTTCTGGAGTATTTACTTCAATATCCATGCCTTCGTCTACACTTAGAGTACATCCTGCAATTGCACGTCCTTTATTTTTAACTGTACAAACACGACAACTTCCTAATGGATTTAAGTGTTTAAAATGACAAAGTGTTGGAATAAAAACGCCATTTTGTTTTGCAGCTTCAATTAGGTTTAGACCTTTTTCTGCAGTACACGCTCTTCCGTCTATTTTAAATGATATATTTTTCATATCGATTTTATTAAAATCTATAATTGAGTATCTTTTATATATGTATCAAACTCTTGAACAGCATCCTCCATATCGAATTCTACATTTTGAAGCTCGCTTGTTGGCGCAACTTTTAAATCGAAATAGGTTTTAAACTTATCAAAAGAATAGATTAATGAATTAGGAGATGATTTACCTAAACCACATCTACTAGAAAGTTTAATTATTTCTCCCCATTTCTTTATTTCTTCAAGCTCCTCTTGAGACGCTAAACCACGTTGCATTTTTTTAACTTTTTCAGTTAATATATAGTTTCCAGCTCTACAAGGTGTACAAACTCCGCAAGATTCTTCTTTAAAGAATTCCATAAAGTTTCTTAATATCTGTAGTATATCTCGAGTTCTATTAAATACCATAAATGACCCTCCACATAAGATATCTTCCATACAAATTCTACGATCAAATTCATCAGGACTTATTGGTTCTCCTGAAGGACCACTAACTTGAAC
>JABDPN010000182.1 GCA_013042715.1 Flavobacteriaceae bacterium
AGACCATGAAGTGCCAGCTATTGGCTTTATTTCACATTTTGATACATCACCAGATTTTACAGGGGCCAATGTCAATCCACAATTTGTTGAAAACTATAATGGCGAAGACATTGTTTTAAACAAAGAAGAAAACATTGTTTTATCTCCAAGTTATTTTGAAGACTTATTACTTTATAAAGGTCAAACTTTAATAACTACAGATGGTACAACACTTTTAGGTGCAGACGACAAAGCAGGAATCTGTGAGATTATTAGTGCTATGGAATACTTAATTAAAAACCCACAGATTAAACATGGGCTAATAAAAGTTGGATTTACTCCAGACGAAGAAATTGGACGTGGTGCACATAAGTTTGATGTTGAAAAATTTGGTGCAGAATGGGCTTATACCATGGATGGTAGCCAGGTTGGAGAATTAGAATACGAAAACTTTAATGCAGCAGGAGCGAAAATTAAAGTTAAAGGTAAAATTGTTCATCCTGGATATGCCAAAAACAAAATGGTGAATTCTATGTATTATGCTTCTGAATTTATTAATGCTTTACCTAAAAAAGAAACACCAGAACATACTGAAGGTTACGAAGGATTTTTCCATTTATATGCTGTTGAAGGGAAAGTAGAAGAAACTAGTTTACAATATATTATCAGAGATCATAATCGTGATAAATTTGAAGCACGTAAAAAGCTAATCGTTAAAATAGCAGAAGATTTAAACGAAAAATATGGAAAAACAATTTTTGAAATTGAAGTAACAGATCAATACTTTAATATGAAAGAAAAGGTAGAGCCTGTAAAACATATTGTAGATATTGCAGAAGAAGCTATGAAACAGTTGGATATTAAACCTTTAATAAAAGCCATTAGAGGAGGAACAGATGGTTCGCAGTTAAGTTACATGGGCTTACCTTGTCCAAATATTTTTGCTGGTGGACACAATTTTCATGGACGTTACGAATATGTTCCTGTAGAAAGTATCTTAAAAGCTACTCAAGTCATTATTAAAATTGCGGAAATGACACAAGAACGTTACAAATAATCCCTTGGATTTCATAAACAAAAAAAGCAGCTCTAAGAGCTGCTTTTTTTATTAAAATATAATTGACTTATTTTTTATCTGGAGCGTTAAGCTTTTTGCTCATTTCCATAGAAATAGCAGAACGCTCAAATTTTATTTTTCCAGCTCCAGTTTCTAAAACACAAGAACCGTCTTTATCGTTAAGTTCTAGTATTTTACCGTGCATACCACTTTTGGTTATTACACGATCACCACGTTTTAATTCTGCTGCAAATTTCTTTTCTTGTTTAGCACGTTTCATTTGAGGTGCAATCATAAAGAAATACACAACTGCAAACATTAAAATAAAGGGTGCAAATTGTCCTAATTGTTCCATTTAATATAATTAATCGTGGTTATGTCCTTCGTGTCCTGGTTGTGTACTCGATTTTACAGCTTTAGGTGTTGCAGACTGAACAGGAGTAGCAGTTTTTTGTGGTGCATTTGGATCTGGTTTAATAAAAGCAGTAATCTTAACTTGCTCTTTACCTTTTTCAGTATTTGCTGTAATATTTACACTTTTACTTACTTTATTAGCACCTTTTCCATTAAACTTAACAGTAAACTGCGAAGATTCTCCTGGAGCAAGTGGTTCTTTACTCCAATCTTGCGGTACAGTACATCCACAAGTACTCTTTATGGCTGTAACTACTAAAGGAGCTTTTCCTGTATTAGTATAACTAAATACTGTTTCAACAGGAGTTCCATTCTCAATTTCTCCAAAATCATGTTCAGACTTATCAAAAGTCATTTCTGGAAAATCTGCTGCTACAGCATCACGTTCTGCTGCTTTAGCTACGTTTTCAGAGTTTACTTTTGCAGTAGCATCTTCTTTACAAGATGTAAATACTATTAAGCATAATGCGCTTAAACCTAAAATTACTTTTTTCATAGTGTTGTTGTTTTAATTATCTATTAATATGTATAGTTTTTTTATTTTACCTTAAAAATGCGCATAAATGTAATAAAAAAATAATTACATCATTCCTCTAGCAGATTTATTTAACGTTCCTTTAAGCTCATATTCCTTTACAATATTATCTAGAATACCGTTAATAAACACACTACTTTTTGGAGTAGAGTACTCTTTTGCTATTTCTAGATATTCATTTATTGAAACTTTTGTTGGTATAGAAGGAAATCTTGTAAACTCACAAATAGCCATTTTTAATAGTACAAAATCGATATTAGCAATTCTATCTTTATCCCAGTTTTGTGTCTTTCCTTCTACTTCTTTTGAAAATGCAGAAGAATTTAAAATGGTTTTAGCCAACAAATCAACTGCAAAAGTTTTATCGTCTAAATCTTTAAAAAGTCTAGGGACAAAATAGTAAACACTAGGTTCTGGTTTTAATTTTTTAAATAATTTTACAATTGCCGTATTAACAACAGGTAAATCATCTAACCACGTAATGTTTTTATCCTCAAAGTATTCGTAAAGTTTATCGTTTGGTGCAACAATTTGCTTAAAAAAATCTATCACAAACTGTTTATCTTCACTAAATGAACTTATAGTATTACTCATGTGATTTTTATACAAATCACTTGCAATTAATTCTTTGAAGATAACATCAACATATTCATTATCTAACTTCCAGTTATCTATATTGCGTTTTTCTAATCGCTCTTTAAAATGAACATTTAATCTAAGTAGTTTTAAAACCTCGTTTTTTATAAATTTTTTATTGGGATTAATCTCTGCTTGAGTTGCAAGATGTTTTTTTTGAGATTTTTCAAGATAATCTAAAGCTTTGTAGTTAACTTCTACAAGTAAGGACATAAGTAGTAGATACAAATCATACATAGAATCCATACTTTTTAATAAAGCGCGTTCTTGAATTTTTAAATCATCGCTTTCTGAACCTTTAAAGGCATACACTATTTGCATGACTTTAATTCGAATATGTCTTCTGTTAAGCATAATTAAAAGAACTTATGATAGGTTTTATTTAGATTTATCAACTCAGCAAAAGTAATATTATTTTATTCATGTATCTTTGTTTTTCTTTAAAAATTGCGACTGATTTCTTTTTATATGAAAGAATTAAAATATCTTAATAAATACTTCTACAAATACAAGTACAGACTACTTGTAGGTGTCATAATTACTATTGCTGCAAAAATATTTGCATTATTCACACCTCGACTAATTGGGAAGTCCATAGATGTTATTTCAAAAAGGTTAAATGACGAAATTTCAATAGAAGTTTTTAAAACTCAACTTAGTTTAAATATTATATATCTAGTTGGTGCAGCACTAATTGCTGGTGGTTTTACATTTTTAATGCGTCAAACCATAATTAATGTATCGCGATATGTTGAATACGATTTAAAAAATGAAATCTATAATCAATACCAACGTTTAAGCCTTAATTTCTATAAGACTAACAGAACTGGTGATTTAATGAGTAGAATTAGTGAAGATGTTAGTAAGGTAAGAATGTACTTTGGACCAGCAATTATGTATTCTATAAACATGATTACTTTGTTTTTAGTTGCATTATTTTACATGCTTAATACTGCTCCAAAACTAACTTTATATACCATAATTCCTTTACCTATTCTATCTATTGCTATTTACTTTTTAAGTAAAATTATTCATAAACGTAGTACCGTTGTTCAGCAGTATTTATCAAAGCTTTCAACATTTACACAAGAATCGTTTAGCGGTGTTTCTGTAATTAAAGCTTATGGTATCGAAACACAAACAAATTTACAATTTAAGGACCTAGCGAATGCACAACGTGAAAAACACATTGAATTAACTAAAATACAAGCTTTCTTTTTCCCTTTAATGCTACTACTAATTGGAGCAAGTAACATTATTGTAATCTATGTTGGAGGCTTACAATATATCAATGGTGAAATTGAAAGTATAGGAACCATTGCAGAATTTATTATTTATGTTAATCTACTTACTTGGCCAGTTGCAGCAATTGGTTGGGTAACTTCCTTAGTGCAAGAAGCTGAAGCTTCTCAAAAACGTATTAATGAGTTTTTAAAAGAAGAACCAGACATTAAAAACAACACCAATAAAACATTTGATATTAAAGGTGATATTGAATTTAAAAATGTCGGTTACAAATACATTGATACAGGAATTGAAGCATTAAAAGACATCAGTTTTAAAATTAATCAAGGTGAAACACTAGCTATCATTGGTAAAACAGGATCTGGGAAGTCGACTATTCTGGATCTAATTGGTCGCTTGTACGATGTGGTTTCTGGAGAAATCACAATTGATCAAACACAAATAGAAGACATAAACCTTAAAGACTTAAGGACAAGTATTGGCTATGTCCCACAAGATGCTTTTTTGTTTTCAGATAGTATAAAAAACAACATCAAGTTTGGTGCACTTAATGCAACAAACCAAGAGGTTATTGAAGCAGCTAAAAATGCCGTTGTACATAAAAATATAATAGGGTTTAACAAAGGATACGACACTATTCTAGGTGAACGCGGTATTACTTTATCTGGTGGACAAAAACAACGTGTTTCCATTGCAAGAGCGATTATTAATGCTCCAGATATTTTGCTGCTGGACGATTGTCTTTCAGCAGTAGATACAGAAACAGAAGAAGAAATTTTAAACAATCTTAAGACTGTTTCAGAAGGTAAAACAACTATTATTGTAAGTCATAGAATTTCATCAGCAAAAAATGCAGATAAAATAATTGTTATTGAAGATGGAAAAGTTAAGCAACGCGGTACTCACGAGACACTTATAAATATAGAAGGTTATTACAAGGAACTATATCTAAAACAACTAAGTGAAAAAGAAATATAACAAATTGTTGGTTAGTATACTTTTTTTTTAGATTTTTGATCATTAATAACACAATTTAAACTTAAAATTACAACTATGAGTAATAATGATATGATGGAGAGGGAAGAAATATATTCTAAAGTTTTAAGAGCTGGAAGACGTACTTATTTTTTTGACGTTAGAGCTACAAAAGCTGAAGACTATTATCTTACAATTACAGAAAGTAAAAAGTTTACAAACGAAGATGGATCGTTTCACTACAAAAAACACAAAATCTATTTATACAAAGAAGATTTTGCAGAATTCCGTGAAATATTAGGTGAAATGACAGATTACATCATTACAGAAAAAGGTGAAGAAGTAATTAGCGAACGTCATCAAAAAGATTTTAAAAAGGAATCTTTTGAAACTAAAGAAGAAGAAGAACCAACATCTCCAGAAAATTTTACAGATGTAAATTTTGAAGATATTTAAAAAAATCAATAAGAATTCTGAAAACCGTTACAACTTGTAGCGGTTTTTTTTATCTATAGTTTTACAGCTAATAAAGCCAAAACTAAAACAGAACACAAATAAACTAAACCTACAGTCGTAGAAAAGATAAGACCTAGAACCAAAGCAATTAAAAGCAGGTAAATAGGTGTTATTGTTAATGCAATAGCAAACCTAAATGTTGCAGTAAATTCTATTTCATTAATTTTAGGTTGTGCAATTTTTTTCCAAACCAAAAAAGGGACAATTACATTTATAATTAGAAGATATTTTAATACCGTTCTTAATCCTTTAAGTTTAGATGGTTTGCGTTTTTCGCAATTTTTAAAATTGCTTTGTAAACATGCGTTAACTTGTTTTGGATTTAAATAATCTACGTTTAATGCTTCTAATTTTTCTAAATCTTCTTGATAAGTATCTTTTGGAATATCTGTTGTAAGTTTAGCCATTTCAGACTGAATTGTAGTTTTTAGGTTAACAACCGTTTCGTTATTTCGAATCGGTTTAACAAACTGTTTTGCTTGAATTGGCTTTCCATAAATTATGGAAGCACGATCAGGACAACCTATAGTGTTTTGAAAATTTAAACCAACTGGTACCAATTGTAAGTCCAAATCTGGATATTTTTCTAAGGTATCAAAAACAATTCGTGTAAAGCCTTTACTTAAGGGTCTTACACGTCTTACAATATTATGTCCACCTTCAGGGAAAATAACAACTGTTTTATTATTATAGAGTAAATCTGTACATGTTTCAAAAATTGCATTATTATTGGTTAAATTTCCCCAACCATCTCTTACTCTATAGACAGGAAGCATCTGTAAACTCATTAAAAACTTACTGATAGTTTCTTTTTTAAAAACACCTGCACGTGTTAAAAAGTGATTAAATCGATTGGTAAAACAAGCTATGAGTAAGGCATCTAAAAGTGCATTTCTATGGTTTCCTAATATTAAAACGGGTTTATTTTTAGGTAAGTTTTCTAAACCTTGAACTTTTACTGTTTTAAAGTAAAAAAACATTCCTAATTTAAGATAGCTACGCCAAAAATATAACCAAAGTTTATGCATATATCAATTTATTTTTTTAGACCAATAACCAGCTAATAATAAGCCTGAAACAATATGCCAAATTCCCCAAAAAGCAGCTAGAATTGCCATTCCACCTAAGCCTTCAAAAAATGTAAAAATTAATAATAATCCTAAACCAGAATTTTGGATTCCAGTTTCTATGGCTAAAGTCTTTTGATTTATTAAAGATAAACTAAAAGCTCTAGCAACAAGATATCCTAATCCTATTGCAATTAAATTATGTCCAATTCCTATGGCAACAACATGTTTACCATAGTCTTTAAAAATATCTAAATTTTTAGAAAAAGCTATAAGAACTAATATTATAAAAACAATTATAGATAACGGTTTTAATATTCTAGAAAGTTTCATTGCAAGCTTTTCTTTTTTTCTTCTAACATACATGCCTAATACAAGAGGAACACCTAAAATTAATACTACAATTTTTAGCAGTTCTAAAAAATCCAATTTAACAGTCGCTAAAATTTGAGCAGTTGGTTCGTATAAATTTCCATAAAACTGAAAATTAAAAGGCGTTAAAAACACAGCTAAGAAAGTAGCAAATGCTGTTAAACTTATGGATAATGCAGTATTACCTTTTGCTAGGTGTGTCATAAAATTAGAAATGTTTCCGCCGGGACAAGCAGCAACCATCATCATACCTAAAGCGATACTCGGCTGAGGTTTAATTAATAACACAAGCAAAAAGGTCACAAAGGGTAATAACACAAACTGTGAAAATACACCAAGGATAACCAGTTTAGGGTTTCTAAACAGATTTTTAAAATCATTAACTGTTATACCTAAAGCCACTCCAAACATAACTATTGCAAGAGCAATATTTAATATCAAAAGTGCTTCAGTATCAAACTGAATTTTTACATCGTCAACATGTAGCATATTAAGAAACTGTTGTTCCGTTTTTAACGTTAACTTCTGGTCTTAACAAAACAACATCCTTAGCTTTTACAGCACCAAGTACCAAGCATTCGCTTTTAAAATTTGCAATTTGTTTACTTGGAAAATTTACAACTGCAACAATTTGTCTGTTTAACAAATCGTCCTTTGTATACTGCCTAGTAATTTGAGCTGAAGATTTTTTAATTCCTAAATCTCCAAAATCAATTTTAAGCTGATATGCTGGATGTCGCGCTTTAGGAAAATCTTTTACTTCTATTATCGTACCTATGCGCAAATCAACCTTTGCAAAATCTTCAAATGCAATTGCAGAAGTCATTAGTTTTGTTATTAGTTAGTTAGGTGGATGAAGATATAAATTTTAAAACATTAATTTATAGTTATAAAAAGGTTTCTTTATTTTTGATAGACTTTAAACACAAACTACTATGGCACGAACACCATCAAACATGATAGAATTAGGTACAATTGCTCCAGATTTTAATCTTTTGGATACCAAAAGCGATACCTTTAAATCTCTTAAAGAACTTAGAGGCGAAAATGGAACTGTAATTGCGTTTATTTGTAACCATTGTCCTTTTGTTATTCATATTAATGCTGAACTTGTTAACATAGCAATTACCTATCAAGAAAAAGGTATCAATTTTATTGCTATTTCCAGTAATGATGTAGTAAACTATCCTCAAGATGGCCCAGATAAAATGAAAATTCATGCTGCAGGAAATAACTATCCCTTTGTGTATTTATACGATGAAACACAAGACGTTGCCAAAGCTTATGATGCAGCTTGTACACCTGATTTATATTTATTTGATAAAAACTTGAAATTGATTTATAGAGGACAACTAGACCCTTCAAGACCAGAAAATGGTATTCCTGTTACTGGAGAGGACTTAAAGCATGCAATGGAATGTTTATTAGATGGTAAAGAAAATTTCAAGTTACAAAAGCCAAGTATTGGATGTAATATTAAGTGGAAAGAATAGTTGCTATTTTTATGCTCCTAATTGATTAAGTAAAGAAAACTGTGTAAAATTAAAAGCTTCTTCTAAGGAATTAAACCGTTTAATATTACCATTAAAAAATAAGCTTTCCACTAAAGAGTTTAAAGCACCTTGCTTTTTTTCTTCAACAACATAATAACCTCTTAGATTTTTATAATTCTGATAATATTTTTTCCAATCTGAAGCTACTACAGAATACGAATGTATTCGATTTGAAATATAAATTAAATTATCACCAAGTGTTCCTAAATAACATGAAACATCTTCTGCAACACGTTTTCCATGTTCATCCCATGAAAAAATGACGCCTTCATTTATTTCGGAAACTAAAAAGCCATTAAAAACATAAACATTACCGAATGGGTAATGTAACTCTTTAATGACTTGCAAATAAAAGTGGGAAGTTTTTACTGAAATCATGAAACAAAAGTAAATAACATTACATTAACAATAAATAATAAATCGATAAACGTAATGTTTTAAAGAGGAGTTAAATAAAGGTGCATAAACCTTCGATATAATGCAAAGAAAGCATCTAATTAAAAGATGCTTTCTTATAAATTATGTTGTATTTAACTAAGATACTTTCATCAACTCAACATCAAAAATAAGTGTTGCATTTGGTGGGATAACGCCACCTGCTCCACGTGCTCCATAACCTAAATCTCCAGGTATTACAAAACGTGCTTTATCACCTACATTTAATAGTTGGATACCTTCATCCCAACCAGGTATAACTTGACCAACACCTAAAGGAAAATCTATAGGTTGATTTCTTTTATAAGACGAGTCAAAAACAGTTCCATCTGCTAATTGTCCTTTGTAGTGTACAGAAACTTTTTTACCTTTTTTTGCTTTTTCGCCATCACCTTTTTGAATAATTTGATAACGTAAACCACTTTCAGTTTTCTCAAACCCAGCAGCTAGCTTATCTAATTGTGCTTCAGCAGCAGCTTTTTCTGCAGCTAAGCGTTCTTCTCGTGCACCTTCAAAAGATCTAAACGCTTCAACAGCATTAAATTTTTCGGCTACTGCTCCCACTCTTAAAATATCGATACTATCTATAGCATCGTCTTGAGCTATTGCATCAACTACATCTTGACCTTCGGTAACTTTACCAAAAACAGTGTGCTTGTCATCCAACCAAGGAGTTGCAACATGTGTTATAAAAAACTGACTTCCATTTGTTCCAGGTCCAGCATTAGCCATTGACAATATTCCAGGAGTATTATGCTTTAAGTCTGGATGAAACTCGTCATCAAACTGATACCCAGGATTTCCAGAACCAGTTCCTAAAGGACATCCTCCTTGAATCATAAAATCTGGAATAACTCTATGAAATTTTAAACCATTATAATATGGATTACCTTGTGCTTTTGCTGAATTTTCTAGATTTCCTTCTGCTAAAGCAACAAAGTTTCCAACTGTTCCAGGAGTTTTTTGATATTCTAAGGTTACTAATATTTCGCCTTTACTCGTATTAAATTTTGCGTATAATCCGTCTTGCATTGTTGTAATTTTTAATAAGTTGCAAATATATAAATGATTTACGATTTACAAATTATGAATTACGAGTTTTTACTTTAAGTATCATCTATAGTTTATTATGTTTGTAGAAAATAAATTCAGTATGAAATTTTCTCTTGGTAAAATAAAGTCTGCGTTTGGCAAAAACGATGAAAAGAAAGCAATTAAAGATGCTGAGTTTATTCAAGAATTAAAGACTTCTATAAAAGACAAACCGTTTTCTACATCAGAACAAAACATACTTTTTGCTGGCATGAACGAGCTAGCTGGATATTTTTATTTTAAAGTTATTGTTATTGGACGATTTAAAATTAAAACCTTTAATGGCGTAAAACTCTTCCTTAAGTTAAATAATGCTGAAATGGAACTTAATTCTGATATGAATGAATTAGCATCAGATTTTGGACCAATACCTAATAGCTATGTTACTGCTGTAGATTTTGAATTAAGCAAAAAACAAATTGAAAAACTTAACAACTCTAAAATCGAGAGTTTAAAAATCGTGTGTAAGAAAAAAGAAGTAGTGTTTACAAAAAGTGAACACTAGTTAGTTGGCGACCTCACTAATAAATTTAATTCGATACAAGCGTAATTCTTCGTCTTCGTAATCACCTTCAAATTCTTCAACTGCTTCGCTTATTTTATCCGTTTCAGATTCCATAAAATATTCATGGATTTCTTCTTGTTGATCTTCGTCTAGTATTTCATCAATCCAATAACTTATATTTAGCTTTGTACCAGAATATACAATAGCTTCCATTTCTTTTATAAAGTCTTCCGTTTCCATACCTTTTGCAGAAGCGATATCGTCTAAAGGTAATTTTCTGTCAATATTTTGAATGATGTAAAGCTTTAAAGCAGAGTTAGAACCTGTAGATTTTACAATCATATCATCAGGTCTAGTAATATCATGTTCTTCCACATATTGTTTAATTAAAGCAACAAAGTCCTTTCCGTATTTTTTTGCTTTACCATCACCAACACCATGAATTTTGGACAACTCATCCAATGTCGTTGGGTATTTTAAAGCCATGTCATCAATGGAAGGGTCCTGGAAAATTACAAAAGGAGGAACACCTATTTTTTTTGCATTTTGTTTTCGTAAATCACGTAACATTCTGGCAAGCTTTTCATCTGCTGCAGCACCTCCACTTTTTCCTGCTGTAATTATGGAATCGTCATCAACTTGAGAATAAATATGGTCTTCTGTCATCATGAAAGACTCATCTTTTTCAAGATATTCCAATCCTTTTTTAGTGCTTTTTAAAACACCGTAAGTTTCAATGTCTTTACGTAATAGTCCAGCAACAAGTACCTGACGTATTAAAGCCATCCAGAATTTATCATCGTGTGATTTTCCAACTGCAAAATATGGTTGCTCATTTGTTTTATGTGATTTAATTAAAGCATTAACTTTTCCTATAATAACATTTACTAAATCTTTACTTTTATATTTCTGATTGGTTTTTTTAACGACATCAAGAAGAATTTTAACCTCATCTTTGGCTTCAACTTTCTTTTTAGGATTTTTCATATTATCGTCCATATCACCACCTTCACCAGTTTCATTATCAAATTCTTCACCAAAATAATGCAAGATGAATTTTCGTCTGGAAATAGATGATTCTGCAAAAGCAACAACCTCTTGCAATAAGGCATGCCCTATCTCCTGCTCTGCAACAGGTTTACCAGACATGAATTTCTCTAATTTCTCGATGTCTTTGTAAGCATAATAGGCTAAACAATGTCCTTCTCCTCCATCGCGTCCTGCACGACCAGTTTCCTGATAATAACTCTCTATGCTTTTAGGAATATCATGATGTACAACAAAACGTACATCTGGCTTGTCAATTCCCATACCAAAAGCAATAGTTGCAACTACAACATCTGCATCTTCCATTAAGAACATATCCTGATGCTTCACTCTTGTTTTGGCATCTAATCCAGCATGATATGGCACAGCTTTTATACCATTTACTTGTAATACTTGAGCAAGTTCTTCAACTCGTTTTCTACTTAAACAATATACAATTCCAGATTTATTAGGATGTTGTTTAACAAACCTTATAATATCTGCATCTACTTGTTTTGTTTTTGGGCGTACTTCATAAAAGAGATTAGGTCTGTTAAAAGACGCTTTAAACGTAGTTGCACCAGTTATACCTAAGTTTTTAAGAATATCTTCCTGTACTTTAGGAGTTGCTGTTGCTGTTAAGCCAATTATTGGAATATTATCACCAATTCGTTTTATAATATGTCTTAAGTTTCGGTATTCTGGTCTAAAGTCGTGTCCCCATTCACTAATACAATGTGCCTCGTCTACAGCCATAAAAGAGACTTTCTCTCCTTTTAAAAAGTCAACATTTTCAGCTTTTGTGAGGGATTCTGGTGCGACATATAGTAATTTAGTAATCCCAATAGATATATCTGACTTTACTTTTTTTACTTCGGTTTTATTTAAAGAAGAATTCAATACATGTGCAATACCATCCTCTTTAGATACACCTCTTATGGCATCTACTTGATTTTTCATTAACGCAATTAAAGGTGAAACGACTATAGCTGTTCCTTCTTGCATTAAAGCAGGTAATTGATAGCATAGTGATTTACCACCACCTGTTGGCATAATTACAAAAGTATTATCACCTTTTAATACACTTTTTATGACATCTTCTTGTAACCCTTTAAAGGTATCAAACCCAAAATACGTTTTTAGAGCATTATGAAGTTGGTTATCTAACTTATCCATTCACCAATAATTACATTTAACTAAATTAAATAGAATACGAGCTATTTTGTTAAATTATATCCTATTTAAAGAGCTCTGTATATTTTTTTTCGTTTTTTTGTAGTTAAAATTAAAGATACTAAAATCTTTAATAGACATCAAATCAAATTCTATAATTTTGAACACTAAAGATTCTATACTTCATACTGCCAAAAAAACTATTTCAATAGAAAGCAAGGCTATTGAGAACCTTTCTAACTTATTAGACGCGCATTTTGCTAATGCTGTATCACTAATCTATAACTCTAAAGGACGTGTAATTATTACAGGAATTGGTAAAAGTGCCATAATTGCCAGTAAAATTGTTGCGACTTTAAATTCTACTGGAACACCATCAATTTTTATGCATGCTGCAGATGCCATTCATGGTGATTTAGGACTCATTTTGGAAGATGATGTCGTAATATGTATTTCTAAAAGTGGCAATACACCGGAAATTAAAGTCTTAGTTCCATTAATTAAAAATGGTCCAAATAAAATGATTGCCATTACTGGTAATAAAGATTCGTTTTTAGGTCAAAACGCCGATTATGTTCTCAATACTTATGTAGAAAAAGAAGCTTGTCCAAACAACTTAGCACCAACAACCAGTACAACAGCACAATTAGTTATTGGTGATGCACTTGCTGTATGCTTACTTGAAC
>JABDPN010000081.1 GCA_013042715.1 Flavobacteriaceae bacterium
ATTATGTTTTGCTAACTCCAGATGGAAGACAAGTGCTTAATAAACCTGTTGGGTACACACCAGATAAAGTTGAATATGCAGCGTTTTTAAAAGAAGGACTTGATGCATTTAATACACTTGTAAAATAAATGATTTATTTTTTAAATTTCTATATTATTAAATTTTAATTATATAATATTCTACACTAGAATGGTCAATAAAGAATTAAAAGAAAGATATAGTGAGATTTTTTCTTCTCATGGACATTTAATATTAGAATCTCACATTAAGAAAATTGCTGAATTAGACGAATTTCTTCCTATAAACTCTACTTTTTTTTGTATAACTAATACTCAAACTCTAAAATTTGAATATATAAGCAAAAATATGTTTTCATGTATTGGTATTGAAAAAGCTACGCTAGAAAAAAAAGGTATGGAATATCTTTGGAGTAGAATGCATCCAGATGATATTGAACTTTGGTTAAAGGCAATGAAAGAACTAATGAACTTTACTTTATCTGAAATTCCAAAAGAAAAGCGTTCGAAAATGAGTTATACCTGGAATTATAGATTGAAAAAAGCAGATGGTAAGTATGTAAATATTATACAGAATACAACACCTATAGAATTTGATGAATTTAACAAACCAATTGTAGGTTTAGCACATTATACTGTTTTAGGTTCTCATATAAACATGAATGTTTGTGCTTCAGCAAAATATTTAAATGAGAATGAAGAATATCAAACTTTATATTTTAATAACTTCTCACAAAAATTACTATCTAACGGATTAACAAATAGAGAACGTGATATTGTTAGGTTATTGATTTTAAATAATTCTAGCAAGCAAATTGCAGAAATGTTGTTTATTAGTTCTAATACAGTAGATACGCATAGAAGAAATATTCTTAAAAAACTTGGTATATCTTCAACAGGAGAATTAAAAGGTTTAGTAAAATCCAATTCAATTCTCATTTAATTTTTATATTTCTTGTTTGATAAAAATACTCAAATTGAGTATTGTTAAATAAAGGTTATGTTTTCTATATTTACATAATTCATAATAAAATTTTAAAGCAGAATTAAAAACTTTGTTTTATATTTACGACAGATAGTTAATTTAGGGAAGTTTTAGCTATTAGTTATTTTAGAGAGGTTGCAACTTGATTGCAACCTTTTTTATTAATGCTATTTTAGTAATCATATTTAGTAATCATATTTAGTAATCATAATAGTTAATTTCCATAACCAATTTTTTGTAATTGGAATTCAAAATGTTAAAACACCTGGAAACTTTCGAATACTTTGGCGTTCTGCTTAAAACCTAGGAGCAAGTTTTATTTTCACTATTGGATACCATTATGCAAAATAAGCTTGTGACACACACAATGTTATAAATACAATGCCAAATTTTTATTATGAAACTTTTGATGAGCTATACAAACATTTACCTAAATGAGCTCGTTTAGTTGGTGTCGAATTAACTTAAGGATACGATTTAGAAATGTTCCATCATCCTAGACGTTGTGTATGCCTTTTAGGAACAGAAGACCATGGTTTATCCAAAGAAGCCATTGAAAAATCTCATTTTTTCATATAATTTAAGTCAGAATTAAGTCTAAATATTGATCTTGCTGGAAGTATTATGATGTAAGATAGAGGATTAAACAAACCAAGGTCGTAACTTTGCATCAAAACAATTAATATGCATAAAGCTGGGTTTGTAAACATAATTGGTAATCCTAACGTTGGTAAATCAACCTTAATGAATGCATTTGTTGGTGAGAAACTGTCCATAATAACCTCAAAGGCACAAACAACACGTCATCGAATTTTAGGCATAGTAAATGGAGAAGACTTTCAAGTAGTTTTATCAGATACACCAGGAATTATTAAACCAGCTTACGACCTCCAACAATCTATGATGGACTTTGTTAAATCTGCATTTGAAGATGCAGATATTTTAGTCTACATGGTTGAAATAGGAGAAAAAGAGCTTAAAGATGAAACGTTTTTTAAAAGAATCACCAATTCAAAAATTCCAGTCTTACTACTTTTAAATAAAATTGATAGTTCTAACCAAGAACAACTAGAGGAGCAAGCTGAATTATGGCAAAAAAAAGTGCCTAATGCAGAGTTTTTTCCAATTTCGGCACTAACAGGTTTTAATGTAAAAGAGGTTTTTAACAGAATAGTAGATTTACTACCAGAGTCTCAACCTTTCTATCCAAAAGATCAATTAACAGACAAGCCAGAACGATTTTTTGTAAACGAAAAAATTAGAGAAAAAATCCTAATGCATTATAAAAAAGAAATTCCTTATGCTGTAGAAATTGATACAGAGGAGTTTCATGAAGACGAAAAAATTATTAGAATGCGTTCAATAATTATGGTAGAACGCGAAACTCAAAAAGGTATCATTATTGGTCATAAAGGTTCTGCTTTAAAACGTGTAGGTATAGAAGCTCGAAAAGATTTAGAAAAGTTTTTTGGTAAACAAGTACATCTAGAACTTTATGTAAAAGTGAACAAAAACTGGCGAAATGACCAAAGACAATTAAAACGCTTTGGTTACAATCAATAATTACTTTAAACCGTGAATATTTTTGCTCCTTAGAGTGTCTCGCATAAAATGATGCAACTCATGCATTTGTCCCATTCCAGTTCGTTTACCCATTCTACCTGCAAAATAAAGCACAAACCAAATTAATATCATCATAACCATTATGCCAACTTGTATGCCAAAAGAAGCGTCTAAAGACCAATTGGAGTAAGCCCAACATCCAAATCCAATAAAAATAATAGCGACCAAAAAGTGAAAAAACATAAACATGGTCCAAACAGTTGGATTAGGTCCAAATAAACCATATATCGTGCTTTTGGATTCATCATCATAATCTTTATTAATTTCTAGGTGTAATTGAGGAGACCAAAAGTGTTGTTTTTCCTTTGGGAATTTTAGAAAAACATGATCATCCACACGAGAAACTATAAAATCGTTTTGAGATTTTTTTGCCTCATCAAAGAGTTCTAGAAGAGATTCGTTGCTGTGTTCCACATCAAATTTAAATCGTGGACGTAATACAATTTCGTTTTTAGTTGACATGATTGGTTGTTATTATATGCTCAATATATAGTTTTTTTTTAAAATGTAATTTTTGCTATTCTTCTCTAAACTACCTTAGAATCTAGATAGTATGTTATTAAGAGGGATGAAATATTATAGTTAAGCGAAAAACTTGAAAGTATTTAATTTCGATTATTGAGTAAAAAGATAACTCCTTAAGTTTATTTCCTATTTTTGCAGCAAATTTTAGATTGAAACCTTTAAAAAGAAATTGTATTTCAATCAAATTTAGATTAATAATAGAAATGGGAAACATAGTAGCAATAGTAGGAAGACCAAATGTAGGGAAATCAACATTCTTTAACCGTTTAATACAACGTAGAGAAGCGATTGTAGATGCAGTTAGTGGTGTTACACGAGACAGACATTATGGGAAAAGCGACTGGAATGGTAGAGAGTTTTCTTTAATTGACACTGGAGGATATGTAGTTGGTAGTGATGATATTTTTGAAGCTGAAATTGATAAACAAGTAGAATTAGCTATCGATGAAGCAGATGCTATAATTTTTATGGTAAATGTGGAAGATGGTGTTACTGGAATGGATGAAGACGTTGCTAAATTGCTTAGAAAAGTAAATAAACCTGTTTTCTTGGTTGTAAATAAGGTAGATAATAACAAACGCGCAGAAGATGCTGTTGAATTTTATGCATTAGGATTAGGTGAATATTTTACTATTGCAAGTATAAACGGAAGTGGTACAGGTGATTTGTTAGACGCATTGGTTAAAGCTTTACCAGAAAAAGAAGAAAAGGAAGAAGAAGAGCTACCACGTTTTGCAGTCGTTGGTCGTCCAAATGCAGGTAAATCTTCTTTTTTAAATGCTTTAATTGGAAAAGACAGGTATATAG